>CAMGSV010000140.1 GCA_946061495.1 uncultured Spirochaetales bacterium
CTCAGGGGGAAAGTATAGCATAAAGAGGCGGGGTCGGCAAGGGTAAAAAAAGTGGGGGAGGAGGGGGATTTTGTTTCCCCCCCCCCCCTAGATTGTACAGTTTCCTGTACGTTGGAGAGAGTTTATCAGCCACGATGTGGCCATAATCAGAGTAAACTAGAATGGGAAATATGTCAAGCTATCAAAATGACTAAAGTTTAGTAAACTAAAGAAATAGTTGTATTGTGCGTGTCTACATATTCCGCAATATCATGTAAATGATGGTGCTGCCGAAGATGCTCACCATGGCGTTGCCTTTCCAAAGATAGGTGGTGACCGTGAAGGCCAGCGCCACCAGCTGGGGGAGTCCGAAGGGGCGGCGGAGGAAGTCCACGTCCTTGAGGCAGTACACCAGCAGGATGGCCATGATCATAGGAGGGATGTATTTTTCCACAAAACGCAGGAGTGGCGGCGGCTCCCGTTTGGAGAAGAGGGCAAAGGGGAAGAGTCTGGTGGCAAAAATCACCAGTGCGGCCACAAGGGTTGCCAGCAGGGCGGCGTGCAATGGGAGGCTCATGTCTTGTCTCCTGTGGAGTCCTTCCGGGGTGTGGCTGGACTGGAGGGAAGGGGCCGCCGAACCAGCATCAGCAGGGCAACTCCCGCCGCTAGGGAAGCCAGCAGCACGTAGTCCGAGGGAATCAGAAAGACCGCCGCTAATGTGACGGCGAATCCGATGAGGGGGGGAACCATGTCCTTGGACTTCTTTATTTGATCTATCAACAGTACGGCAAAGAGGGCGGTGAGGGCAAAGTCCACCCCCGCAAAGGAAAAGGGAATGAGGGTACCCGCCACTGCTCCGATAAGGCTGCCTGCAATCCAATAGAGGTGGTCCAACAGGGCGATGGCGCCGTAGAAGGAGCCGGCCGGCACTCCCTTGGGGAGGGGGCAGCTGGTCATGAGGGCGTAGGTCTCGTCGGTGAGGGCAAAGACCAGATAGGGCTTCCATCTGCCGGCAGCCTTGAAGGGGGTGATGAGGGAGAGGCCGTAGACGATGTGGCGGATGTTCAGCAGCAGCATGGTGAGGGCGGTCACTGAAAGGCTTGCTCCGGCGGCAAAAAGGGAGACGGCCATGTATTGTCCCGCACCAGCGTACATGAGGACGCTCATAATGGGAGCCAGCCACCAGGGATAACCGGCACTGACCAGCATGAGGCCAAAGGGAATGCCGATGGCAAGGTAGCCGAAGAGGACGGGGATGGTGACCTTGAAGGCCTGGATGAGGTAAGAGCGGTTCATGAGTGGGCCTGGGGAGGAGATGTGATGCACTGAAGGTGCACCAACAGCTGGCAGACCATGTGGATGGTGTAGTCGGCTCCGCTGGCTGCCAGCTTGTCCTTGTTGCCGTAGCCACTGGCTATGGCACAGGTCTTGGTGCCGGCATTTTGTCCCGCTTGGATGTCGGTGGCGGAGTCTCCCACCATCAGCACCTGCTCTGGCAGAATTTCCGGCTTTCCAGCCTTCTGGCGGCCCTCGTTGATGCGTTGGAGGGCAAGAATCAGCCCTTCCGGGTCGGGCTTCACGTGGCTGGTCTGCTCCGGTCCGATGATGGCCACAAAGTACTTGTGGATGTCCATCTTGTTCAGGATGGCATCGGTTATTTCGTGGGGCTTGTTGGAGACGATGGCACAGGGAATGTCCTGGATGGAAAGGAGTTCCAGCAGATCCTGGGCACCGGGATAGAGACGGGTCTTTTCTATGCAATGCTGCTTGTAGTAATCAACGTACCAGGCGTAGACCTCCTCAAAGGGGGGCGTCTCCTCCTCTGGTGGTATTTTTTTTGAGATCTGCATGGAAGCTGCAATGGATCGTCTCAGCAGTCGTTCAGCACCATTGCCCACAAAAATGATTACCTGCTCCTGGAACAGGGGCTGGTAGCCGAAATGCTCCAGGGTGGCGTTCACGGAGCTGGCAATGTCTGCTGCGGTGTCGGCGATGACTCCATCAAAGTCGAATATGACGGCCTGAATCCTGCTGAAATCCATATCTTGTTCTCCCTTAGTATTATAATCGTCCCCAAAAGCCAAAAAGCCTACTGGCTTGTGGCAAAAATGGAGCCTTGAATTCTTCGAACCACATGGGCACGGCTGAGGGAATGGGTTGCCACCGCAGGCACTCCAGCTGAAAGGAATCCTTCGGAGGTGTCTTCCAGAGACGGGGATTCCCCCTGCTGTGGAATCCGCTGAGGAGATGGGGCCTGCAGGACCACCAGGCAGTCTCCCTGCACCTTCTGGATTTCCAGGGGAATGCCCTCCAGAATCTGAGGCTCCTGTCCTTCCGTGAGGTAGGTGAGCCGCAGCTGTGACTTGTGGTTGATGGCCTGCTCTGCCACGTGAACCTTGCCTACAAAGTCCATGCCACTGGCCTCCAGCTGCTCCATCTTCACCGAGGCTCCCTGCAGTTGTTCCGGCACCAGAAGGATTTTCCTGTTGATGCGGAACTGGAGACCCTCCATCTGGTGGGTGGGAAGGTCCAGTGCTGCCAGCATTTCCTGCAGCTGGGCCAGGTGTTGCTGCTGGCGCTGGGTCTGCTCCTGCCAGTCAGTCTGCTCCTGCTGCCGTGACTTCAGGAGGTGGTCAAGGGGAATTTCCGGCAGATGCTGGGGGAAGGTGGCGGCGGTGGTTTTGGCGGGTGCCTTCTTGGTGGAGCGGGAGCTTTCAAAGCCTGCCTTGGCAAGGATTTCCTGGGCCTCCTGGTCGTTGGCGAAGTCCATGAGGTAGATGCCCGCCTCCAGCTCCGTGACGATGTGGGGAGACAGAACCGGATGGTCGGAATAATCCTTCTTTTCCTTGAGGTGGAGGATGTATCCCTTGTACAGGGTGGCCCTGCTGTAGGAGTGGTGCCAGTCCTCCAATGCCACGGAAAGGTGCTGGGGGAGGCCGTGGTGGAGGAAGCGGGAAAGTCTTTCCTGGATGGACTGGGGGGTGAGTCCCTGGTCATAGCACTGGAGGCAGGCTGCCTTGGTGATTTCCAGGGTCATGGCGGTGTCGTAGCGTCTCAGCCGCAGCATGGGCATGATTTGGAGCAGCTGGGCAAGGCTCAAGCCGGGAAGCAGGGTGGCGGTGAGGGCGGAGTCTAGGGTGAGGTGGCCATGCTCCTGCACCGGCAAGGGTTCCTGGGGCAGGTGGGGATGGAACACGGGCTGCAGGTTTTCCCTGATGCCGCAGCCAGTTCCTGTCTGACGGAAAATTCCCAGCTTGGTTCCTGCCTGGAACAGGCTGGTGCACCACAGGGCGTTGGTCCCTTCCGCCGCTGGCTCTTGGTGGTCTTCCTGCTGGCTGGACTGGGAGTCATTGTCCTGGGGTTGGGTTTGGGGCTCCGGCTGGGCCATGCGCTTCTTCTCGGCGGCTGCCATCATCCGGGCAAAGCGGCTGCCGCCATGGGGGGCACTGCTCCGGGGAGCCCCTCCTGGGGGAGTGCCGATGTGATGGCTGAGCACCTGGGGATTCAGGTGCTGGATGAGGAATTCAAGCCGGAGGTAGACATCCTGGGTAAAGCCTTCTGGGGGACAGAGCTCCGTGAGGGCCAGGAAGTGGCTGGCCTTTCTCTGGAGGTTGCTTCGGGTGTCCCGTCCGCAGGCTGCTGCCGCAAGGTATGCTGCCTGCAGGTGGAAGGGCATCTGGGCAAAGTCACACCACCGTGTGTAGTCAGGCTGGAAGCCCTTTGCTTCCTCCTTCAGCAGGGAAAGGTTCCGCAGGCTGGTGACGAGGGTCTGGAAGAACTGGATGGTGTCCTCCATGAACATGAAGTGGAAGGTCTGCTCCAGCCGCTGAATCACCCGCTTCTTCAGGCTGCCGTCCTGTCGGCACAGGTCGCTCACCTCCTGCACAAAGGCGTAGAAGGCCGCCAGCAGGGAGGGGGAAAGCTGGGGCAGGTGCTCCCAGTGGGGTTGGTTCTGGAAATCCTTTGGCAGGGGTAACAGGTGTGCAGGATGAATCCGCTGCTGCAAAAGTGGCTCCAGAATGGGGTTGAGGACGAAGGGCGGCTGCTGCCTCAGGAGCCGTTGGCTGGTGTCCCGGTATATCACCAGTCGCTCCTCCAAATTCATGAGGTGTGCGTTCAGCTGGGAATGGGTGAGGGTGTCGGAAAAGAAGGTGGCAAGGGTTTCCAGATTAGGATGGTCCAGCAGGGCCACGGCAGTGAGCATCTGGCATTCTAGGGGAGAAAGCAGCATCAGGATGGTCTTCTGCACCTGCTCCTTGTGGAGGAAGGCCCCCAGCTGCTGGATGAGATTCTGCTTGTTGTAGGGGGTCTTGAGTTCTCCCAGATAGATTCGCATCAGGTCAAAGAAGATGGCGTCCGGCAGGGTGGTGAGGCATTCCCGCCACAGCTCCACCTTTTGGGCCTGCTGGTTCCGCTGCTGGCGGCTGGTCTGCGAGGAATCGTGGGGGGACTGGGGAACGGTTGGCCTGCTCAAGGGGTGCCTCCTGGAAGTGATGGAATGGAATCGGTGCCGCTGCCGCAGGCTGGTAGAGCCTCCTGCAGCTGGTCCAGGTCTGCTGGCTCGGTGTAGCGGATGAGCTTGTAGGCATAGCCTTGCTCGGCAAGGAATTTCTGGCGGTTGGCGCTGAATTCCTCCTCGCTGGTGTTGCGGGTGATGAGGGTGAAAAACCGTGCAATTCTGTCCTTGGGACGGAGGATTCTTCCCAGTCGCTGGGCCTCCTCCTGGCGGCTGCCGAAGGTGCCTGAAATCTGGATGGCCATGGAGGCATCCGGTAGGTCGATGGCGAAGTTGGCCACCTTGGATACCGCCAGCACCCGCAATTGACCGCTGCGGAACTGGGCGTAGAGCTGGTCCCGTTGGCCGTTGGGGGTGGAGCCGGTGATGATGGGAATGTCCAGTAGCCGTGCAATCTCTTTCAGCTGATCCAGATACTGACCAATGATGAGAATCTTGTCTGTGGGGAAGCGGCGCACCAGCTCCTGCACCAGGGGAATCTTGGCAGGATTCTCGCTGGCAAGGCGATGCTTACTGCGGGGAGCTGCCACCGTGTACTCCAGCTCCTTGTGGGGGCTCATGTCCAGCCGCAGCTCCACGCATTCCGCCGTGGCAATCCAGCCTGACTGCTCCAGCTCCTTCCAGGGCACATCGTAGCGCTTTGGGCCCACCAGGCTGAAGACGTGACCCTCGCAGCCATCCTCCCGAACCAGGGTGGCGGTCAATCCCACCCGACGGATGGCCTGCAATTCTGCCACCACCCGGAAGACTGGGGCGGGCAGCAGGTGCACCTCGTCGTAGATGATCAAGCCCCAGGGCCGCTCCCGAAACAGCTGGAAGTGGGGGTAGGTCGACTCCTTGTCAGGCCGCCAGGTGAGCACCTGGTAGGTGGCCACAGTTACAGGGCGAATTACCTTGTTTTCCCCGGTGTACTCGCCGATTTGCTCCGAGGTCAGCTCCGTCTTGTCCAGCAGCTCCCCCACCCACTGGTGGACGGCAGAGATGTTGGTGGTGACGATGAGGGTGCTGGTTTGGAGCCGCTCCATGATGGCCATACCCACGATGGTCTTTCCCGCTCCGCAGGGCAGCACGATGGTGCCGAATCCAGTACCCGGCCCCTTGTTGCCCACCAGTGCGTCGGCGGCGGCCAGCTGGTACTGGCGCAGCTGGAAGCTCGTGCCGGAACGGCAGCGTTCCCGAAGTTTGATTTCCAGCGGCTCTCCCTCCACCAGGGGTACCTCGTCCTTCACCGGCCACCCCAGCTTCAGCAGCTCCTGCTTCACGGTTCCCCGCAGGGTGAGGGGCAAAAGGAAGCGGTAGCACAGCTTGTCTTGGTCTGGAATTGTAGTCTGAGCTTCTGGAGCTTCTAGTGGCTGAGAGCTGGCTGGTGTCAGAAGTTTTTTTAGGGCAGGAGTGGCGGCTAACTCTCGAGAAATCATGGGAAATTCTGTGGCAAGGTAAAGCTGCTCTTGGCCTGCATCATCGGCAGGGGCTGGCAAAAGGTGGAGCTTACCAAATCGACCAGCAGTTTCTTGAATCCACACTTCAATAGATTGGGGCACATCGTAGCGAGCATATTCTTTGAGCACTGACACTGCATCTTCTGGAGTAAAGCCGGCACTGGTGGCATTCCACAGGGAAAGGGGGGTGAGGCGGTAGGTGTGCAGGTGCTCCGGGGAGCGCTCCAGCTCGGCAAAGGGGATGAGGGCCGCCTGGCACTCCTTGGCTCGGGGAGCGTGGACGTCCAGCAGAATGGTACGGTCGCTTTGGATAATCAGGGGATTGTCGAACTGCATAACAGGATATTTTATCAGAAAAAAAGGGCTACAGCAACTAAAAATCCTTAAAACTCAAAGAAAGGTGGAAACGCAGCAGACAAAAGAAAGGCTCGCTAGTTCAATAAACCTTGGAACGAGATTGTGAACCAGACTTGACACAATTGCGAAATGTGTTTCAATGCCGATGAAAAATATCCTTTTTTCGATTTTTTGTATTAGTTGATAGGAGATTTAAAATGAAATTCAGATCATCAGTCGTATTTTTTCTATTTACTACAATTTTCTCTTTTACATTTTT
>CAMGSV010000141.1 GCA_946061495.1 uncultured Spirochaetales bacterium
CTGGCCCCAACGAAATTGATGTTCCTACCGGTATCGTTGCACAGCAGGATGAAATCTTCGAGGAAATCCAGCTGGACGAGGAAGAGGAGGAAATGGAGCTCCAGGAACCCGAATCTGATGGCCAGGAAGCCTTTGACGTTGCCGAGGAGCAGATTGAGGAATTTGATGGTAATGTTTCCGACGACTTCTCCAGTGATGAAGAAACCATCGAAGAAATCGAGACTATTCCCGAAGCTATCGAAGAGATTGGATCTGTATCCGGCTTTGAGGATGTGCTTGATGACCAGGAGGAAATCCTGGATGAATCTGTAGAAGAAGTGGAGCCAGAAGAAATCTTTGTGGAGGAAGTCATCGCTGAGGAGCTTCCCTCGGAAGAATCTGTTGAGGAGCCTACCGAAGTCTTCGAGGAAGAGATTACTGACGAGCCCACCGAGGCCGTATTTGAGTCAAGCCAGTGGGATGCTCCAGTAGAGGATACCATGGGATTTGCAGATATTCCTGCAGAGGATGCTTCTGAGGAAGAGGAGTCCCAGTCCGCTATTTCCAGCTTTGACGATGACCCCCTGATTATCGAAGAAGCGGTAGATACTGTTTCTGTAGCTGAGGAGGAGTTGCTTGAAGAGTTGGAGGAGATTCCCGTATCTGATGATGATTTGAGTACCTTTGAAACAGTGCAGCAGGAGACTGTTTCACTGGAGCCTGTTCAGGATGACGTTGAAGCTGAAGAGGTACCTGTTGTTGAAGAAGAGCAGTTTGTAGAGGACGAGCCTGTTGTCGAAGCAGCAGATAAAGGTGAGACAGCCCTTGAGGTGGATGCCCCCTCCTCCAGCAAAGAGATTCCTGAGAACCTCAAGAGTGACATAAAGTCTGTTCTGGTATACATGGACCAACTGCTGGACAGCCTGCCGGAAGAGAAGATTGCAGAGTTTGCTCGTTCCGAGCACTTTGAATTGTACAAGAAGCTGTTCACCGAACTTGGATTGTCTTGATGGGTTTGTTAAGCCACATGGAGGCCATTCGTACCAGGGATTTGGAACTCCAATTCTCTGGTGCGAATGCAATCTCTAGCCAAAAAAAGAAAATTGTGGATTACCACAGCTTCTCAGACAGGGCTGCTCTTAACCAAAGTGCAGTCCTTGTTCCTTTTGGCAAACGATTTTTCATGCGGTATGAGCATGGCTTTGATGCGGCTTCAATCTTAAAATCTGTCTCAACGGTCGATTTCTGGAATGGGACAGTTCCCCAGCACCAGCAATGGCACACTTTTTCAGGTGATGAGCTGGAGCCATTTTACCAGCTTTTCTCCGATGATGTTGTTCAGAATCTAACCCACATCCATGTAAAATCCTTCGTCATTCTGGCAGATGTTCCCATCAAAGCCATCATGATTGCTACTGATGCAGAAATTGAAAGGGATAGGATTGACGATTTCATTCCGAACCTGGCCGACTTTATTGCAGCTGACATCTCAAATGTGGGTTCAATCATGTCAGCGCCGTTTTTTTCTGGTACCCCCCTGTTGGATTGCGGTTCCATTTTTACCATCTCCACAAAGGAGGCTATTGCAGAGGTTGCAGACTCTTTCTGTGTGGACGCGGAGGCGCTTGACCTGCTCTTTCCCGTTATCCTTTCCGAGACAAACAACCGGATTCGGAAAATTCTTTCCTCCACCGACTACTGCTTCCCTGGAAATGAATTCAAAATCAGTATTATCTTTACACAAGCCAGCAGTCTCGACTCGGATTTGCTTCAATTCCAACTGCAAAAGCACTTTGTTTCCCTTTTTGGTGCCTCCACATCAAAAATCATTGTAGAATCCACACAATCATAATCCATCCGGAGTGAAAGGGATGGTAGAAATTCAGTTTGCTGATTCAAAATCAGGAAAAGAAACCTGTATCGCCAACGGAATCAGACTTCATTCGGCCTATGATCCGGTAAAGGAAGCCGACCGGTTTGTGGGAACCCTAACCTTTGACTTCAATCCCAGTATGGTGATTGTTACCGAACCAGCCCTCTCCTACTGCAGCCAATTTCTGCGAAAAAGATTTCCCAAGGCACTACTGGTAGCCATACGGTTTACAGAACAGTTTGACCAATACAATTATCTGTGGGACAAGACCTTCCATTACAGCCAGATACATCAGATTCTCAGCATCTATGGTGAGGATATGGTTCTTTCCGCCGGATTCATCTCATGGCAGCCAGCGCAACAGGTCTTTCCCGATGCCCACAACCAGTGTTGGGAGATGATAAAAAATCTGGTGCAGACCAGCCGCGACATTTTGGGGACGCGGGCCTATTTTGGCAGAAGATGGTTCAAGAACACCCTGTCATTTTGTTACAGAATAAGAAATTCTCATAGCATAAAAAAGGGTACCACCGCCATTGTGCTGGCTGCCTCCGGGCCTTCTTTGGAATCATCCTTGGATGCGATAGGGAAAAACAGGGGCAGATTTTTCCTGATAGCACTTTCATCTGGACTTTCTCCTTTGTTGGCCGCTGGAATCATGCCAGATCTCTGTATCTCCACTGATGGAGGCTACTGGGCAAAAAAACATATTATGCACTGCCCCACCGTACTGGCAGTACCGGCAGAAGCGGCCCTTCCTGGACAGTGCTTTGAGGGTGCAATACTTCCGCTGAAATATGGAGATGGTCCAGAAGCCGATCTTCTTGACTCCTGTGGAATACCTTCTTATGTGGCCGTACGGAATGGTACTGTAAGCGGAACAGCCCTGGAGCTGGCTCTCTCCATTACCAACGGCCCCGTCTTTGCCTGTGGACTTGATCTGTGTCACCACAGCAGTTTCCAGCATTGTCAGCCGAATCAGCTTGAAGTCTCCAACCTCCAGTTGGACAGACGGCTGGCACCAAAGGAAACAAGGCTCTATCCCCAGCAGCTGCCATCACAATCTCTGGAAATATACGCCCAGTGGTTCCAGAACCAAAGTCAGCGGTTCTGCCAGCGGTTTTATCGGCTGTCAACTGAGGACTATAGCTATTCCAACCAACTGGGGCATATACAGGATATTGACTGGAAGGAATTTGATACAATCACCTCTCAGTGGGAAAAGGACTTGGGACACCCCCCCATCTCCCCTGAAATCTGTCGTGAAAAAATACCTGATGCTGCATCACGATGCAAGACGCTGAAAAAAACGCTTTTAAAATACAAAGAACAGGGCTTGCCGGATACCTGGCTTGCAGCAATTTTGCCGGCGGAATTGGCCTTACGAAACCGAAGCACAGACAAAGAAGAAATCCAGGGTAAAATCAGGGAAAAATCCCTATCGTTCCTAGAGGATATGATTTTGTACCTGGACAGGATGGGAGAACAGGATGCTCTATAAATCTACGCTTGCGGCTCGTGACGGCACGATAATCCCTGTTTTCAGTGACGGAAAGACTATGTTTTCCCGATATGCTCCGCTACGGGAGGCAGACAACTTTGCCACCACCCTTATGCAGGAAAACAATCCTTCTGAAAGCATGGGGAACGGCGGCCTCCTGCAGGGAGGAGCAGGCTTCTTTGTGGTCTGTGGCCTGGGCAATGGGCTCCACATCAGGTCGTTGAAAAAGAAATTTCCCACCAGCGTGATTTTAGTCATCGAAAAGTCCCTGGAGGACATCCAGTGGCTCAAGGAGCATTTTGACCTTTCTGAAATCCTTTCACAACAAGATATTTGCATAACAAGCCTTTCCCAAGCCACGGAAAGCTTTATCCAGCTGTACAATCCCCTCTTGCAGGGAAATTTCTTCTTCCTGCCCCTTCGATCCTGGGTTGATCAGCTGCCACAGGAGGCAATGGAGGTAAAGCACGAGATTCAGCAGGCACTCAAGGACATTGCGGCGGATTATTCTACCCAGGCCTATTTCGGGAAAATGTGGTTCAGAAATTTTTTCCAGAATCTCTCGCTGCTACCACAGACACATCCTCCTGCCCAGCTCCCTGACGCAGGAAGCTACAGCCAGGCCTTTGTAGCCGCCGCGGGACCAAGCCTGGAAAATTTCATTCCCGACTTGCAGCAAGCCACCATCCGCACGGCCTTGTACCTGATTGCAACGGATACCAGTCTGCCGGTGCTGCTTCGTCATGGTGTGGAGCCAGATATGGTGGTGACCATTGACGGTCAGGCAAGTTCCGCACGGCACTTTCCCAAAAGGATTCCCGGCACCACGGTACTGGCGGCAGACATTTCCTGTTGTCCTGCAGTGGCTCGTCGTTGTCATGAGGCAGGCTGCCCCATTCTTTTTTTCAGGAACAGGAATCCCCTCCCCGCATTGCTTGACCACTACCTGCAGCAGCACGGCAGTACGGGCCTGCCGGTCATTGACACGGGAGCAGGAACAGTGACCGCTGCGGCAGTGGACCTTGCACGTTGGCTTGGGTTCACCCGAATACAGGTTGGTGGCGGTGACTTTGCCTACCTTGACGGGAAGCCCTATTGCCGTGGAACATATTTTGAGGATCAGTTTGTCCAGTCTGCTGACAGAACAAGCTCCATGGAACAGAAATATGTGGAGCTGATGTTCAAGGGGACAACAATCCGGGATAAAAATAAAATCACCACACCAGTTCTGGAAAACTACAGCAAATCATTTCACCAATACCTGCAGCGTCACAGCGATGTAGCATGCATCCTTCATGAGCAGAGGGTGTCTGCAATGAGTCCCAGGACTGATAAAAAAACGCTGTGTGACCTTGAATTACAGGGCGAAAAAAATATGGTGCAACAGATTCCCCAAGAGCTGGCAACAGGCTTTGTGGAGTGGTACAAGGAGCTTCTCCTCCAGCAGAAGGAAGAGGTAATTTCTTCAATATTACCACTCTATGGATGGTATATCAAAAAAAACAAGGATAAATGTGATATTTTTCATATTATGAAACTTGCATACTCTCAAACTGTACGATATACTATTCGTTATGGAAAATAAAGCTATCAAGATCCTTTCTTTCTGCCTGATCGCACTGTTCGCCCTGGCAGTTATTTTTTTTGCTGCTGGTCTTCTTGTTGAATACAAGAAAGCGCCGGCAGTCATTGAGTCGACACTAAATCAGTTTACATCAGATGTGGGTGTTGCATCCGAATATTACACTCCTGGAAGCCAGCAATTCTCAGAGGTATTGAAAGCTAGGATTGCCTCCAACAGAACCTTGGCCGTTGTGACCATCTCCAAGGACAACAACGTGATTTTTGCCTATCCCCTGTCATCACCCTTCATTACCCAGGGAGTCAATGGACAGCCTACCATTAGCGCCTCTTCATCCTTCGTGAGCATCAAGAACAAGGAGGTTTTGCTGGGTGACGATGCCTATATAGTCAACAGTGCCCTCTACTCATTGCAGCCCACTGTCATTTATTCCCATATCAGGATTTCCTTCCTGCTGATTCTGGCGGGAACCTTGGTGGCCGGCATTGCCTTGATGTACTTGTATTTGACCGATCAGAAGAAGGAAGAGTTTTCCCAGGAATACAATGACGAGCAGATGGCCCAAAAGCTGAAGAACAGCAAGCTTGATTTTCCAGAGGTGGATTCCACACAGGCAGCGGATGATTTGAGTGACGACGAGGTCGGACTACCGGAGGATTTTAGCGACGACCAGGAGACATTGTATGACGAGCACAATCTGCCAGAGGGAGCAATGGATTTCCCTCCTCCAGAGGAGGAGTGCTTCCAGATTCCCCAGGAGGAGCCGATTCAAGAGGAGCTGGGATTCAATGAGGAGACTCCTCCCCGAGAGCAGCCCCCTGTCCAAGAGACGGTGGAGTTTGTTGAGCCAGAATGGAAGTCTCCAGAGGCCGATTTCTCCGAAATTGACAGCACTGAATTTGTTATCCAGGATTTTGATTCCTTTGACGAGAACATCGGACTGCCACAGGAAGTGCCTTCTGAGGAGATGCTGCCAAATGAAAGCCATCATGCGGAAGAGAGAATTGAGGATTTAGACCACTCCGCAGTGGCGCAGGCCCAGTTCAGCCAAGAAAACACCGTTGTAGCAGAAGAACCAGTTTTTACCATTGACCAAGCCCTCCAGGGCATAGAGCCTCCTGTAAAAGAAGTTATCAAGGAGAATGTTGCCATGCTGAACGGAGCCGAGAACGTTACCCCCATTCTCCCCCAGGATACTGAGGAGGTGGCCACAGCGGAGCCGGCTGGGCTCTTCTCCCCCACTACGGGATTCGGCTGGGAGTCCTACCTTGAGGAGCGGCTTGACTCCGAATTGATTCGCTCCGCCTCTGCCGAGGAGGACATTGGTCTGATGATGATCAGAATCCAGGGAATGGATAAAACTGATCCACGATCCACTGCCATCTACGAAAAGCTGCTGGAATTCTACAAGTTCCGGGACCTGATATTTGAGTATGGACAGGATGGTTTTTCCTGCATTGTCCACAGCATCAACGTGGATGGAGCCTTGTCTCTGGCTGAGGATGTGTATCTTGCCCTCTCCAAGGTGCTGGAAGAAAATGGTATGGACAATGAGATTGGAATCGGTATCTCCACCCGTTCCTTCCGTCTCATTCC
>CAMGSV010000142.1 GCA_946061495.1 uncultured Spirochaetales bacterium
GGTTGATGGAATACGCCTTACGATAGGCCGCAATGGCATCATCCCGACGACCAAGCCTGTTCAGGGTCATTCCCAGATTGTACTGGGCATTCTCAAACCGGGTGTTCAGCTTGCAGCAAGTCTCGAAGGAGGCTCTGGCCTCACTGAACTTACCCATACGGTACTGCACCTTTCCCAGCTCATAGTAATACAGGTAGTTGTCACTGTCAGCCTGCACCGCCTGGTTGTACTCATCCAAGGCAGTGGGCCAGTTCTGGACATCCTCGGCACCCTTTCCGAACACGTAGTGGGCCACCGCATTTCGAGGATCGTTGTTCACCGCCTCGGTGGCATAGGTATGGGCAGCGGCGGCAGTCGCCTTCTTGTCCGCCATGGAACCAGCACCAGAGCCGCTGCCAGAACCTGCCGCACTGCCGCTTCCACTACCGGAGCCCCCACCAGAACTACCGACGGAACCGCCAGAACCTGTTCCGGCGATTCCGTCGGAGGCCTCCCGCATAGCCAGGGCCGCCTCTGCCATCTGCTCGGCATTGAAGGCATTCTGGCCTTCTGGCAGCAGGTCTTTCGCAGCATCAAAATGCTGCTTCGCCGCAGCATAGTCACCGGAGTTGGCAGCGGCCTTGCCAAGGGAAATCTCGTCACGAACCTTGTTCATCTGCGCCTGGAGTGCCTTGTTTCGCTCCGCTGCGGCCTTCTCCTCGGCAGCCTTCCGCTCGGCGGCAGCCTTGGCCTCTGCAGCCTTCCGCTCAGCCTCCGCCTTTTGCCGGGCGGCCTCCTCCTGACGCTTTTCTTCCGCAGCACGCCGTTTCTCCTCAGCAGCAGCCTGGGCCTTTCGCTCGGCCTCCGCCTTGGCAATGCTGGCACTGGAACCACCCACACCGGCAGCGGCATCATCCGCAAGGTTCTTGGCAAGCTTGGCAAGCTCTGCAGCGTCTAGTCCCTCCAGCCCCTCGTAGCCGCCCTCTGCAATCAATTTCTCGATTCGCTTGGCAATCTCCTCCTGGCTCAGGCCCTCCAGACTACCGTCGGCGGCAAGCTCCTGCATCAGCCGGGCGAACTCATCACTGTCCATATCCTCAAGACCTTCGTAGTTGCCGCTCTTCAGCATCTGGTCAATGCGATTGGCAACTTCGTCCTGGCTCATGTCCTCCAAACTGTCGGCAGTGGCATCCTTGGAAAGATTCTTGGCAAGCTTGGCAAGCTCTGCAGTGTCCAGCCCCTCCAGCCCCTCGTAGCCGCCCTCTGCAATCAATTTCTCGATACGTTTGGCAATCTCCTCCTGGCTCAGGCCCTCCAGACTACCGTCGGCGGCAAGCTCCTGCATCAGCCGGGCGAATTCGTCGCTGTCCATATTCTCAAGCCCCTTGTAGTCGCCGCCCTTCATCATCTGGTCAATGCGGTCGGCAACCTCGTCACGGCTCATGCTGCTGATGCCTCCAGCACCCCCGGCACCGGAGCCACTGGCACCGGCGGCACCACCAGTACCAGCCCGTCCTTGTCCCTGCTGCTGCCGCAGCAACTCGTTCATGGTGGCATTGTTCCTGTTGGCAGCCTCAAGGAGGGCGCGCAGATCATCCAGCCCCTCGATTCCACCCAATCTATCAAGGCCGCCGCTTTCAGCCAGCCGCTTGAGCAGCTCATCCAAATCACGGTCAGAAATTCCGTCCTCTGCAGCCATACGAGACAGAGCCTCCTCCAACAAGGCTAAGGCTTCCATATCATTGCCATTCTTGATGAGCAGTTCCTCCAGCAAATCCAAGGCACGGTCATATTCCCCCCTGTCCATGTATCGCTGGATCAGGGACAGCATGTTGTCACGCTCTGCGGCAGCGGCACCCCCGCCCTTTACCGCAGAATAAATTCCCACACCGCCCAGTCCCAGCAGCAGCAGGGCCACGGCGGCAGCGATGGCAATGAAAATACCCTTCTTCTTTTTCTTCTTGTCCTCGTCTTGGTCAGGTTCCTTTCCGCCTCCAGCCGATTGGGGGCTAGGTCCTATCCCTGCCGCAGTCTTCTTTTCATCATCAGTCCAATTCTGATTCGTACTCATATTCAATAACTCCTTCTGATCCTGCATTCATTCCCGTTGTCTCTGTATCCTGGAGGGATGCCGCCACTTCTTCCAGCAGCTTCCTTCTCCGCTCGGCCTCGGCCTCACGCTGGGCGGCGAGCCGGGCCTCCTCCGCAGCCTTCTCTGCCGCCAGACGCTCCGCCTCCTTCCGGGCAGCCTCTGCCTTTTCCTCGGCAATCCGCTGGTTCTCCGCCTGGATGCGGGCCTCCTCCTCCTTCATCCGCTGCTCCTCCTGGGCAATGCGCTCCTTCTCCTGCTCCCGGTACACCATCTCCCCCCGCAGAGCCCTGATGATTGCCTCCACCTCGGCTCGCTGGCTACTGTAGGGATCCAGCACCAGATACCGCTCGTAGTCCTCCAGTGCTCCCTGCAGCTTGTCCTGGGAAAGCCGGGAGTTGGCCCGGTTCAACACCGGAGAGGCAAAGGTGGGATCCGCAGCCGATGCCAGGGAGAACATTTCCTCCGCCGTGGCATAGTCCCGCATGGCATAGGCAGAATTTCCCGCGTTAAAGGCAATGATCCGCTTGTTTGTGCCGGAAGCCGAAAGCCCCCGTCTGAACACCTCCAGAGACTCGGTATACTGCCCCGTCTGATAGTAGGCAATGCCAAGATAAACGTACACCGACGGAGACACTGCGAGGTCATTCATGGCAGTGACAAAGTAGGGGATGGCCTCCTTAGGCTTGTTTGTGGAGAACAGACTGTAGCCCGTCTCGTAGGCGTCGGAAGCAAAGGAAGAATACACCGACAGCACCATAACCGCTGTCAGCAAAAAAAGTCTCCTTTTCATTATAATCAACCTCCCAAGTTGTTCTATTTCATAGAACAACCCATTTGACATATTCGCATAAAAAAGTTACTCTTTCAAGGACAAGAAGTACATTATAGTATCGGAGTTCTCATGGAAGCTGTTCAGATAATTATCATCGCAGTATCGGCAGTAGCAGTTTGTTTCCTGGCATATTTTATCATCAAGTCCTCATTGGCTCCCAAACGGGTTGAAGGAATCAACAAGCTCATCAAGCAGGGAAAGACTGCGGCAGCGGTAAAGCTGGCTAAATCCATAATTGCAAAAAACCAGCGGGATTACCTTGCCCACTACTATCTGGGAAAGGCATACCTGGCAGACAACAAGCCGGAGCTGGCTCTGATGGAGTTCAAGGTGGTGAACCAGAATGCGCTGTTCAACGAAGATATGCCCGAGACAGAATTCCGCAAGCAGATTTCCCAGCTCTACCTCAAATTTAACCAGCCCAACGATGCATTGAAGGAATTTCTCCTGCTGACAAAGCTTGAGCCACGGAACGCCGAGCATTTCTACAATGCAGGAAAAATCTTCGAGCAGAACAACAAGACCGACCAGGCTGTCTCCTTCTATCAACAGGCCATTGCCCTGAATAAGAAGCACGTGAAGGCCCACGCCTCCCTGGGAATGATGCTCTACAAGACAAAGCAGCTGGAGTCCGCCAAGCGGGAAATCTCTCTGGCCATTTCCTTGAATCCCAACGAATTCTCATCCTATTTTTATCTTGGAAAGATCCTGAAGGAGGCCAAGGACTATCCGGGGGCTGTGGATGCCTTTGAAAAAGCTCTGCGGGACCCCGAATTCAAGCAGCGGGCCCTCCTGGAGCGTGGCTCCTGCTTCATGGCCGTGGACAATCCCGACAAGGCTTTCATTGAGTTTGACCGGGCGGTAAAGGCCTCCAAGAACGACTCCAGCCAAGAGACCCTGTATTCACGCTACTTCCTGGCGGCCTGCTACGAGCGGATGCACAAAATTGAGCTGGCCATCGAGCAGTGGGAAAAGATCTGCGCCAAGAACAAGGGCTTCCTAGATACGGCCACCAAGCTCTCCGAATACCGGGACCTCCAGAACAACGACAGCATGAAGGAATACCTCACCAGCTCCTCCGAAAATTTCATCGAGCTGTGCAAGAAGGTGGCCCTGAACGCCATGGGACTGGCAGCCCAAAATGCCGAACCCACCAAGTACGGCTGCCGCATGGTTGCCACTGAGGCAAAGAACGACAACTGGATGAATATGCGGCAGCAGCTGTTCTACCTGCTGTTTTTCCGAGAGCCCGACCCCCTGGAGGACACGGTGGTCCGCCAGGTAGCGGATGAGGTGAAGAAGCAGAACTATTCCAAGGCCTTCATTTGCACCAGCTCCGGGTTCAGCCGCTCCGCCTCCAATTTTGCCGAAAGCCGTCCCGTGGAGCTCATCAACAAGCAGAAGCTGGAGATGCTTTTGGAAAAGGCAGGCATATAGTCAGCTTCAGGTCCCCATGAAAATACTCTGCGTGTCGGATCAGATTGATCCTCTGGTATACAGCAATTCCGCACGGGAACGGTTTTCCGATGTGGAGCTGGTGCTTTGTGCCGGGGATCTGCCTATGGAATACATCGACTTCATTGTGTCCACCCTCAATGTCCCCACCTTCTTTGTGTTCGGCAACCATAATCTCAATGAGTTTCATCTGTTCCACAAGTCTGCCGCCACATCCCAGGGTGGCATCCATGCCTCCATGGGATTACAGTCCGCAGGCGGCGGTGCAACCTACGCTGGATTCAAGGCAGTGCGTATTCCCAGCTCAGTGCCGGGCCGGCCCCTGCTGCTGGTGGGTGCCTCTGGCTCCATCAAGTACAACAAGGGGCTGGCCCAGTACACCGACTCAGCAATGAAGCTCAAGCTCTTGAGACTCCTTCCCCGGCTCCTGCTGAACAAACTCAGGTATGGCCGCTATGTGGACATCTTCCTGACCCACTCCCCTCCCCGCCACCTGCAGGACCGGGAGGATCCCTGTCATCGTGGATTCAACTGCTACCGCTGGTTCTTGGAGAAATTCACCCCGAAGTACATGCTCCACGGACACATCCACCTCTACGATCTTCAGGAGCCACGAACAACCCAATACCACCAGACTGAAATCATCAATGTATTCAGCCACTATATCCTTGATATTCCTTGGAGTAATTCGTAGCATGGATCAGCGTACCCAATCCCAGGAAGACTTTTCCAAAGCCCGGAACAAGGCCCTCTTCAACGAGCTGCAGCACTTCCTGAACCCGGAGGAGACGCAGCTTCTCTCCCTCTCCGACATGAAAAAGATGCTGAAGCCCACTGGCGAGGTGTATCAGGGAATGCAGACGGTACCCGTGGAGCTGATAGTTGGCAGCGAGGGACGGTACCGTGACTTTGACAATCATTTCTTTCCGAAGAACCTGCACCTGAAGCAACGGTGGGAGAACATCGACCGTGCCCACTTGGAGGATATCATCCTCCCTCCCATCAATCTCTATGAACTGGGGGGGCTGTACTTTGTGCGTGACGGGAACCACCGCGTCTCCGTGGCAAAGGCCCAGGGCATAACGGAGCTGGATGCGGAGGTGGTGAGTCTCCAAAGCGAAATCAAGCTCAAGCCAGGCTCCAATCCTCGACAAATGGTTCGCCAGGTACTCCAATACGAGAAGCGGGTGTTCTATGGAGAGACCCACTTCGGGGACATCACCGACTACTGGCACCTGGACTTCACCGCCACCGGCCAGTATGACGTTATCTTCCAGCACCTGCAGATCCACAAGTACTACATCAACCAGAACCAGACGGAAGAAATCAGCATGGCGGAGGCCATCACCTCCTGGTTCGAGAACGTCTACCTTCCCGTCATCAACGTCATCAGGCAGCAACACATTCTCCGTAAATTCAAGGGAAGAACGCCAGCCGACATGTACGTATGGCTCATCAAATACTGGGACGAGCTGAAGCAAAAATTCGGCAACGACTACAGCCTGGATGTGGCTGCCCAGAACTTCACCAAAGAATATGGCACTGGATTTTTCGGGCGGATCAAGCAAAAAATCTGCTCATATTGGAATGGCAATCATTCTTGACGGCTCAAGATTTCGATGATAAACTGTAGCAATATGGAGTTTTATGGAGTATTATGGAGTATTATGGAGTATTATGCCTATATTGAACGATAGCATTGCATACTTTCCCCTTCTGGTAGCAGCAGCAAGTACTTTTCTTACCATCATAATCCTTGCAGCAAATCGGGAACGCTATCATCCCGCTGTACTGGCACTTCACATCATTACCGCCATCTTTGTGGCAGGTTCAGCCATATACACCATACTCAACCCCATGATTTTCTCCATAGCCACAGCTTTGGCAATCTCCACTATACTCATGCTGATAGCATCCATTGTGAATCGTGTCACAGAGCCACGTGAGCCCATTCAGAAGAAAGAGGAAAAGAGTGAGTCCGAAGATCAACAGCAGCTTGTACAGGGGCAGGCAGAGTCCCCCCAGGCTTATCCTCCGGCAGCGGGGCGGTTACATGGACATGCGCTCCGCTGATGGGATGGCG
>CAMGSV010000143.1 GCA_946061495.1 uncultured Spirochaetales bacterium
GAGGAGCCCAAGGTCACCGTGGAGGCCACAGCTCCGGTGGCTCGTCGGGCGATTACCGGATCTGTGTCACCACGGACTACGCCAAGGCCACCGGGGCACACCAGTACTCCACAGAAGGCTATGGCGGCTGGTGGTGGCTGCGCTCGCCCAACTACAGCAACGAGATCAGCGCGCACGACATCCTCAACTATGGCCACGCCAGCGACAACCTCGATGTCGACGACACGAATGGGGGCGTTGTTCCGGCTTTGTCAATTTCACTTTAGTGAAAGATTTTCCTACCGGAAAATTGACTCTCATCCTTGCGCCAGCAATAATCTGTTGAGTTCCAAGGAAAAGCGGCTGGAGTTGCTACTCCCTGCCCTTGGAACTCAACTCCGGGCAGGAGGAGTAATGGCACGTCCAAAAAGTTCCTCCCGCCTCGCTTCCCTGCACTAACCACTAATCACTAGCCACTAACAACTAACCACTAAGCACTGAAAACTAACAACTAACCACCTCACCCATCCACTTTGACATTTTATATAAAAAATGCTATCTTTAGATATACGTTATGAGTTGTATTTTGGAATATCCCCAGTTTTCGGCTGTCGGCATGGATATGTTTCAGGAGGTCACTGAGTTCTGCCGGGGCCTCACCGCTGGGGTAAGCGAGTTTTCCTTCTTAAATCTGTATCTTGACTCAAAGAAATACCTCTATTCCCTGTGTCGCCTTTCTCCCAAGACCTTGATTTTGGCTGGAGTCAGCCCGGAGCGTCATTTCCAGGAGCATGACCTGGAGGGCAGGTTCTTTTCCGTGCTGGGGGAAGCACCCTCCTTGGAGGTGGTGGAGGAGCTGTTCAGTCAGGGCTACTACTGGAAGAACATGAGCTCCCCCATATACCAGGCGCTGTCTTCCCAGCTGGAGTCCCGTGGCCACAGGGTGCTGGAGGATCGGGACAACTTCGACTACCTGTACCGCCGCACGGACTTGGCCAACCTCCAGGGCAAGGCCTTCCACAAGAAGAAGAATCTGGTGAACGCCTTTACCGCTGCCTACACCTCCGAGGTGCGCCCCCTGGATGTGTACACGGTGCCGGAGGCACGGCAGGTGCTGGAAAGCTGGCGGAAGGGGCGGCCGGAGGATGACCCCGGTGACTACCACCAGTGCCGGTGGGCTTTGGAGCATTTCCGTCAGCTGGAATTTTCCGGGGTGCTGGTGCTGGCAGACGGGGTGCCGGTGGGCTTTTCCCTGGGAGAATGCATCTGCCAGGGAACCATGTTCGTGGTGCTGTACGAAAAGGGCATCAGCGGCTACAAGGGCGTGTACCAGTTCGTGAACCGAGCCCAGGCCCTGAATCTGCCCCCCACCGTGGAGCTCGTCAACCGGGAGCAGGACTTGGGCAACGAGGGGCTGCGTCAGGCCAAGATGACCTACCGCCCTGTGGATTTCATCAGGAAGTATCTGGTGATTCCTGCCGGCAGGTGATTGCCTGGGCGGCACAGGCTCAGGCGGTAAATCGAGTGGAGGGGAGGCCGGTTTTCGGAATACGCTATGGAATTTGTCAGTACACGGAACAAGGACAACAGGGTGGGCTTCACAGGTGCCATCAGGAGCTGCCATTGCGCTGACGGTGGGCTCTACGTGCCTGCCTCGGAGGACAACCTGCGTCCCTGGATCTATTACCTCAAGGACACCACCAGCTTCAGCTCCATTGCCGGCAGCCTCACCACCGCCATCATGAAGGATGAAGTCAGTCCCTTGGTCTGCGAGGCCATCGCCACCGCCGCCTTTCCCTTTTCCCCCGACTTTGTCCAGCTGGAGGAAAACCTCTTCAAGCTGAGTCTCTTTACCGGCCCCACCGGTTCCCACAAGGATTTCGGCGTTTCCTATCTGGTGAACTGCCTTGAGCTCACCCTGCTGATGGAGGAGAAGGAGGCCATCGTCTTTGCCATTTCCGACGGCGAGATTGGAGCCAGCCTGGCTCATGCCATGCAGGGGAAAAAACACCTGAAGGCGCTGATTCTTTTTCCCCGGGGAACCATGCGGGGCTTCCGCCAGGAGGATTGTGTCTGGAACGGCGGCAACCTCTACCCCGTGGAGGTGGACGGCAGCCGTGCCGACTGCAGTCGCCTGGCCCACGAGATTTTTGCCCGCACGGATCTGGTGGAGCGGTACGGCCTCACCCTGGCCAACACCGTGAACATCGGGCGGCTGCTTCCCCAGACCTGCTTCTATCTCTATGCCTTCTCCCGATTGAAGGAGAAGGTCTACGGCGACATCTTCTATGCCGTGGCGCCGGGCAATTATGGCAACCTTGTGGCGGGTCTCTACGGCTGGCAGTATTCTCTGCCGGTGAATGCCTTTGTGACGGAATCTACGGAGTCTTTGGGCGTTGATGCCAGCGGCAAGGCCCAGCTGGAGGGAAACGCTGTTCCATTCTGCCAGCGGGAGCCAGCAGATCCCGGCAGTCCCTCTAATCTGGAGCGACTGGAAGCAGTGTTCCAGACCCAGCCCATGGTGATGCGGGGACTGGTGTTCCCCCAGCAGGTTTCCTCTCAAGAGCGGGAGGATGCCTGCCGCCATCTGTTCCAAAGGTACGGAATCTATGCCAACAGCGAGACGGCGGGAGCCTACGCCGCCGCACAAAAGTACACCAACAACTTCACTGCAGACGGCAGCTCCGTGGTGCTGGTGTCCCGCGACCATCCCGCTTTGGCTGGCGCCGTGGGTGGCGGTCCAGGAGGCCGGGAATGGATTCGGCAGATTTGCGGCGAGGCTCCGGAGGTGCCGGAGTCCTTGCAGTGGCTGCTGGAGCCTATTGTCCCCCAGAAAAGGATTGGCGGCCGCCTGGAGGAGGTGGAGGCCATTTTGAGCCAGCTGGCGGCAAAGGCTTGAGTTTGGGTCCAGTGAACAAAAAAGACCACCAGCACTTGCGAGGTGAGCCTCACCTCATAGTCAAGAACTGGTGGTCTTTTCTCTATGTAAACAGGGAATGGTTTGGGGTATCATCATGATGCAGCAGCAGTAAGCCTTCCCTAGAAAAATGAAAGGGGCTTCCCGAAGCTGTCTTCTAGGAATACCCCTTTCAAAAGGCGCCAATCAGAATCGAACTGATGAATAACGGTTTTGCAGACCGCTCCCTTACCACTTGGGCATGGCGCCGTTTAGGAAATATACTAGCAGAAAAACTTCTTTTTGTCTAGGGTAAAATATGTTAATTTGCTGGGAAGCTAGTATATTCTGAAAAAAATCGGTATACTGCTTCCTATGGAAAAAAAACTTCCGGTTAAGATGGCTCCTGTGGCGTCGCTGTTGCTTTCATCGTGCAATTGTTCCAAATACTTCTGCCTCCTCCTCCTTCTTTTTGCACTGTTGCCCCTCCTTTTTTCCTGTGGAAAGGAGGCGGTCGCCAATCGGGAATTCATCCAGCGGAGCCAGTCACCCCAGTTGGTGGATGACCAGGTTCTTCTTGCACCGGAAGACTTGCCGGAGGACATTACCTTTTGGAGCGACTATCCCTCGCAGGTGCTGGCCAGAGCCTTGGTGCAGCGGATGAGCGACTCGGAGCTTTTGTCCCAAATCTTCATGTTCGGCTGGGCGGGACAGGAGCCCTCTGTCCTTTTGAACCAGTGGGTGGAGGAGCGTGGCTTAGGCAGTGTGAAGGTCTTCGGCTGGAACACCGACGACATCAATCTGGTGGCAAAGTCCATCAAGTCATTGCAGGAAAAGGCTCAGTCCCGCCGCTTCCAGATTCCCCTCTACGTGGCCACCGACCAGGAGGGGGGCTGGATTCGCCACGTGAAGGGAAAGACCAGTGAAACGCCGGGAAACCTGGCCATTGGAGCTGGTGGCTATCCGGTGGATGCCTGGTACAGTGGGTTTTACATCGGGCGGGAGCTTCGCGCCCTGGGAATCAACATGAATTTTGCTCCCACGGTGGACTTGTACACCAACCACGATTCTACCATCATCGGCCCCCGTTCCTTCAGCGAGAACGCCCAGCATTCCGGCGTGCTGGGGGCTGCCTTTGCGGCGGGCTCTCAGGCAGCCGGTGTGATTCCCACTGCCAAGCATTATCCCGGCCACGGGGACACTGGGGTGGATTCCCACGGTCGTCTTCCGGTCATCGACATCGATCGTGACACCTTGATGAACCGGGAGTTGGTTCCCTTCAAGTATCTGGTGGAGGAAAAGATTCCTGCCATCATGTCGGGACATTTGAGCTTTCCCCGAGTGGTGCGGAACGGAGAGCCTGCCTCCCTGTCTAAGACCTTCCTCACTTCGATTCTGCGGGAGGAGTTGGGGTATGATGGTTTGATTATCACCGACGACATTACCATGAATGGGGCTACACTCTGGGCAGGAAGCCTTTCCGCTGCCTTTCGTCAAGCTATTGAGGCGGGCAATGACATCATCATATCCTCCACCACCGCCCGCTTGGACGAGGCGTTGTGGACAAACAATCTCCAGCTCATGGCTACCTCGCCAAAGTTCAAGGAGCGGGTGGTGGATGCGGCCTATCGGGTGATTTTGTCCAAGCTGGAGTATTTCAAGGGGGAGCATCCCGTTCCACTCTATCCCAAGGTGGAGGAGATCAGTCAGCATATTCCTGATCCGGAGGGGCGGGAGTTTTTCCTGTCCCAGGCCTGCCGTTCCATCACCCTGTACAAGGGGGACCTGTTCCCGCTGGAGCCTGGTGTCGACGAGGCTGGTCAGGGCATCCTTCTGGCAGGCCAAAGCCAGTTTCCGGAGTTTTTCCAGGAGGGGCTGCGCCGGTACCCCAAGGCCGACTCCATGAAATTCAACTACAGCATGGGGCCCAACGAGACGGACTGGATGTCCAATCACATTGCGGGCTTGGCGCAGAAGTATTCCACTGTGGTGATTTGCGTGGCCGATGCGGGAAGTGCCAAGGTTGCTTCCCGGCTGCGGGGACTGGGGGTGCAGGTGGTAGTGGTCTCGGTGCTGGCGCCTGTTCCCGCCATGGATTTGGCCCGCTGGGCTGACACGGTTCTGATGGCCTACAGCTATTCTCCCTATTCCTTCAATGCTGTGTTCGGCGCCCTGGCGGGGGAGTTTTCGGTGCGTGGTGTCTTTCCTCTGGCGGAGTAGGCCATGGTGCATTTTGTTCCCCTGGGCCAGCTGCATCAGATAGGCCGCATTGCTTCCGATTTGCATGCAGTCAGCCCCCTGGAGCTGGTGCAGACTTTCGTGTTCCAGAACGAGGTCTTTGGGGTGCAGCTGGCGGAACGGCTGGAGCACTATATCCGGCAGGAGAACAAGGCTGATTTTGCCGGGGATTTCTTCTGCCTGGTGGAGGACCAGACCCTGTGGGGAGTGATCTTTGTCTCCAAGGCGGGGCTGGTGCTGACCTGCATACCACAAAATCTGCCGGAGCCTGTCTTTCAGCAGGCCATTCCCCTGATTGCCAGCCAGTTGCAGCGGCGGAAGGTCTACTGTGTCAGCGGATGGAGCCGTGGTGCCCAGCTCATGGCTGCTGCCCTGCGTTTTGTCTCTGCTGACGGAGGTGATTCTTCCATCCGGCAGCCAGTGGAGCATCGCCACTACCTGTTCATGTGCTTTGACCGCCGCCGTTGTCGTCAGGAGTTGATTCCCCAGTACCAGGTGGTTCGTTGCCAAGAAGAGCAGCTGGAGCAGCTATATCCCTTGCAACGTGCCTATGACACGGTGGAGGTGCTGCCCACAAACCAACCCTTCAAGGAGCTGCTGTGCCGTTCCAATCTGCTGCGTTCCCTGAGGCTGGGAAATGTGGTGGCCATCCCTGCCAAGAATGAAGTGTTCATGGGAAAGGCCACCGTCAGTGCCGTCTCCTGGCGTTTCCTGCAGATTGGTGGCGTGTTCACGGCGGAAGCCTACCGCAGGAAGGGGGCGGCGGCTCGCCTTGTGCAGTGGCTGGGAGAAGAGGCGGAGCAAAGCCAGCGGCAGGCAGTGCTTTTCGTGCGGGAGGAAAACCTTGCCGCCCGCCACGCCTACGAAAATGCCGGCTACTTTTTTTCCGGCAACTACGAAATTCTATATTATTGAGGCGCATTAACTGCGGGGGTTCTGGTGCCTCCACGTCAACAAAGAATGACACCACAAAGGGCATGGTGGACATGAGTATGGGGCAATAGATGGAAAGCCTGGTGAACAGGAGCACCGCTTGTTTGCCCTCCGGCATGACTCCTCCGAGCCGTCGTAGGCCGCAATTGACCTGCTGGCATAGCCGTAGAGAAGGAAGGGAAGGGCGAGGGTCAGCACTACGGAAATCAGAAAAGCGGGTTCAGGAAAAAGGCTCCCAATGCGTGCCGGGCAATAGTACCGGTCAGGAGAACCTGAAGGGTAAAAAATCCTACTGGGGTAATGTAGATAAAATAATTGAAGACAACTGCACTGAGGGGAATTTTATACTTGTTTATCATAAATTTACTCCTTATGATTACTATG
>CAMGSV010000144.1 GCA_946061495.1 uncultured Spirochaetales bacterium
ACGTCAGACTTCAAACAGCTTGCTGAAGCTGCCTATTACTCCGAACGGGCAGAAGCGTATTACGACTTATATTCATCCGCAAATATAACAGCTGCACAGGATGATGGAAGTACGATGAAAATGAATGTCCAGTTGGAAATGGAACCCTTCGGAAACATTGATACTGATATTGTGATGGAGACTTCAGCTGACACACTGTACTATGAGAACATGAATCGCAATGATTTGCGGTATTATGATAAATTCACCGCAGTTAAGGGTGAAAATATGAAGTCCATCATCACGGTTTTCCGTTCTGGCGACTCATGGATTCTCTACGGCATCGGTGGCGTGAAGGCTCCCAGCATCTTCTTCCTGCGAGATCGGGTGGAGACCTCCTTCATGAACAGAATCAAGACCATGTGCAGCTACTTCTTCGAGCAGCTGTAAACTGAGTTTGGAGGAAGGGCATGACAAGTCTGGTACACATTTCAGCAGAAATCGGCACCTCCCATGGTGGCAACAGGGAAAAAGCTCGCCAGCTCATTGATGCGGCGGCGGCGGCAGGTGCTGATTCCGTCAAGTTCCAGTGGGTCTATGCCCAAGAGATTCTCCATCCCAACACCGGACTGGTGAACCTGCCCGGCGGAGCTATCCCCCTCTACGAAAGGTTCCAGCAGCTGGAGGTTCCCGTCGCCTTCTTCCAGGAGGTCCGAGACTACGCCAGAAGCAAGGGATGCCAGTTCATCTGCTCACCCTTCGGTCTCCAGAGCCTTGAGGAGCTGGCGGCACTGGCTCCCGATGCCATCAAGATTGCCTCCCCGGAGCTGAACCACCAGCCCCTGCTGCAGCGTCTGGCGGAAATCCGGCGGACCCAGGCCAGCCAGGGCCAAACGCCAGTACCCGTCATCCTCTCCTCCGGGGTCTCTACCCTGGCAGACATCGAGAGGGCCTTGAACATTCTGGCGGACGAAAGTCTCGTTACAGAGAGCAGTGGCCTGCAAACCGGCGAGGGCAACGTAAGAAGAGCCGACCTGCAGGGCATCACCCTCCTCCACTGCATCACTGCCTACCCGGCACCAGCGGAGGAATACAATCTGCGAGTGCTGCAGAACCTGGCGGGAATCTTTGGCGTGGAGGTGGGTGTCAGCGACCACAGCCTGGATCCGCAGTTGGTGCCTGTTTTGGCAGCAGCCTGCGGGGCACGGTTCATCGAAAAGCACATCACCCTGTCAAGGGAAACCGATGGCCTAGACGACCCCGTCGCCCTGGAGCCGCAGCAATTTGCCCAGATGGTGGCCCAGGTCCGCAGAATGGAACGTCCCATAAGGAACTACGGCTGCCA
The DNA here is from genome assembly GCA_946061495.1 of uncultured Spirochaetales bacterium. Taxonomy (GTDB): domain Bacteria; phylum Spirochaetota; class Spirochaetia; order Treponematales; family Treponemataceae; genus Treponema_F. The sequence continues at coordinate 1,325 of CAMGSV010000144.1, forward strand.
GTGCGGCTCGTCGTTAATAATAGAAGAGATGGAGGAGAAATACGGCAGGGAAACAGTTCAGGCCGTGCTGGGAACCGGCATAAAGCGGCTGGCTCCCGCAGAGCAAGCAAATTACGGTCGCACCAACCGATCCATCCACGTGCTGCGGGACATGAAGCAGGGAGAGCTTCTAACGGAGGACACAATAGCCATCCTACGGACGGAAAAGGTGCTCAATCCTGGACTAGCTCCTGAACACCTTCCCACCATAACGGGAGCCGTCCTGAAGCGGAACATAGAGGCCGGACAAGGGGTGTTATGGCATCATCTGATATAGAGATGCATCGTACTGTGTATTGTCTCTAGCATTCTCGGCTGGGGACTTGAGACAAGAGAAAGGATAGCATATACTAGGACTATGGCAGAAGGTAGAAAGATACTAGCACAGAACAAGAAGGCTCGTTACAACTACACCATCGAGGATTCACTGGAGTGCGGAATCGTGCTGGAGGGTACGGAAGTCAAGTCATTCCGCGGTGGGAACATCTCCTTTCCCGACGCCTTTGCCGAAATTAGGAATGGTGAGGTGTGGGTTCGCGGTCTCCACGTGGCAGAATACAGCTTTTCCTCTGTGTTCAACCACGACCCGGACCGCCCCAAGAAGCTGTTGCTTCATCGGGACGAAATCAAGCGCCTGGCCCGCAAGGTGGATGAGAAGGGATGCACCCTCATTCCCCTGGACTTCTACTTGAAAAATGGTCGGATTAAGGTTACTCTGGGAGTATGTAGGGGTAAAAAGCAATTTGACAAGCGGGCGGACATCCGTGACCGGGATGTAAAGCGCGACTTACAGCGGGAATTCCGCAAAGGATTGCAGGGATAAGATGAAACGTCATTCTACAAAGCTTGCAGTATATCTTCTCAGCCTTTTTCTGGCCTGTGGATCTGCTGTTGCCACCGATGTAGAATTCTACAGCCTTTCATCCACCGTGACAGACTCAAGCAAGATCCAGATGACAGAGGACCTGTTCTTTACCCAGCTGTTGTCCCTGCACCAATACAAAATTGTAGATAAGCGTCCCACCGGCTATCTGGGAACCCCAGCAAATGCCAGCCAAGACACCATGGTTTTTTATGGTGAACTACAAGAAAATGGCAGCAGCTGGACCTGTACCCTCCATCTGGAGCAGCCCCACCTGAACAAAAAAGCCCAGGTTACTGGAACGTACGATTCCTACTTCAAGCTTCTTTCTGAAGCGAAGTCATCCATCAGCCAGTTGTTTGCAAACCTCGAAGCCCCTACCACTGCAACAACCACTTCATACAAACAAAAAGATTCTGCCGGTGCCCCCACCTTTGACAGCCTTTCCGGCACGTGGATTGGTGAAGCTTCCATCAACAAGATAGTCCTGTTGCGTGGCGGTCGTGGGTTTGTTATCTTCAACAATGGCGCCTCCATGAACATCAGTGTAGAGATACAGGGGCACACCATCATTTGTACCCAAACCGCAAAATCGAATGCATCCTTCTTTCCTGAACTACCACGAGAGGTCGCCTTGGTGGCCGCTATGAACGCACAGCCTATCACCTGGACCATGACCCTCTCCAACAACGGCACCATGACCGGAACAAAGCGCAGCCTGCTGGCCGTTGTAGACTCAGGTACGGCTGTCGGCGCTGAAATGGGCACAACAGAGGTTACTTGGATCAGGCAGCAATAAAGAACCCCCACTGCAGTGGGGGCCACAAATCAAGCCAACAGGTTTTCTGGAATCTTCACGCTTCCCTGCCGCAGAATACGGCAACCAGATTCCGGCAGAAGCTCCACTAGGGTGGAAGGTAAGGCTCCCGGAGAAACGGAAGCACCACCGTCTACAATCAAATCCACTTCACCACCAAATTCCTTCTCAATGGCATGGATGGAGGTGAGCACCGGCTTACCGGAACGGTTGACGCTGGTAGAATAAATGGGCTCCCCCACCAAAGAAATCACCTGACGCAGCCAAGGGTCTCCTGGGCACCGGAATGCGACAGTAGAACCTGCATCGCAACCACCAGTTACTGGAAGTATGATTGTCAAGGCTCCCGGCCACAATGAAAAAAGCTCCGAAAGGACCCTATGCCCTCGAACAGAGCTGTTATGAAGGTTGGCATCAATGTAGTGATAAACATCCTGTGGAGCTGCAATCAACTGAATAAAGGGCTTCCCCTCATCTCTTCCTTTAATACTTTGAATTGTACCCTTACTGAGGGGAACCATACCAGAAAAGCCATAAACCGTATCTGTTGGAAGGACGCAAACGCCTCCCTCCAACAGACAATCTGCAACAATTTTTGCTGAATTTTCCTGATTCTGCTGTAACACCAAGCAACAAGCATCCCAATCACTCATAGATTCTCATTCCAGGAACAGACTCATAACCACCAACGCTGAGGCCAGCCTCGTAGGAGGGCTTTTTGCGGGAGAAATTTGAGACCCCCTTTGACAGGTCCTTCATCACCAACAACACCATCATAAGAGCCGTTACTACCACTCCCATAATCTTTCCGATGGACTCAGGAATATACTTTACCTCTGCCTTTCTCATGACAGAACCAGTATCGTACATTGTTGTATAATAGGTAGGTAATCCGGTGACCTTAACGAGAGTCTCACCTTCAGCCACAAAACCAAGGCGACGGGCATACGCTGCCACCACATCCATGTCATTACGCAAGGCAGTGTATTCCAGCTCCAACTCCTCATTTATTTTGGAGATTTCAGCCATATTGATACTAATCTCCTGACGCTGCTGCTCCAGCTGACCCATGGCCCAAAGACCATTTTGTCCACCTAAAAAAGAAATCAGCACATAAACAAGGGTTCCAGCACTTATTGCCATCAAAATCTTAGTTCTCAGCATACGAGAATAATAATCGGCATGAAGTCAAAAATTGCCCACCATCATTCATTTTTTCATACATAAAATATATTTATTTCCCGTTAGATACCGATATTAAAAAAGTAAATTACTATATTACCCATTGGAGACGGTATGGCTTTTAAAGTAAATCAACAAGAAAACGGAAATATTTCTAACAATCATATGGATTTGGATAAATATGGTGTGTGGGTAAAAAAAGCTCCTTGTACTATTGAAGAAGAAGTCACCACATCCGACGCCACTGCTCCTGTGGAGCCCCCCATTGAGGAAGTGCCAGAAATCAGCGAACCTGCAACAGATATCTCGCCCATTGACGATTTTGAGGCCATGGCGTTGGAGGAAACCGCCGACCTCCCCTCCTTTGTGGATCAGAATGAAAGCCTTGGCATCCAACAAGAGGATGAAATCCCACTGGAGACATTCATCGACACCGATTTTCTCGATGACTTTACCAATGACTTCTCAGCTTTAGCTCAGGAAGAAGAACCTTCATCAAATCCCCCCATCCCTGAGGAGCCAGCAGTTGACCAGCAGGAAAGTGGAGCCCTTTCTGAAGGTCTGATAACTTCGGAGGACATTCTTATTCCAGAAGATATCCTCATACCAGAAGAAAATGATGCCACCCCGAAACAAGAAATTGACATTCCCCAGAACACCATTGAAGTTTCCCAGGAACCCATGGAATCCGTCCAACTTCCTGATGACGATTCAATAGTGGAAGATGCCCTTGAAGAGGATGTATTTGACCCCTTCCCTGATGAAACGACTTTGGATGAAACAGAAATAGACATGGAACTTGCTGATGAATTCGATGAAGAAAAGCTTTCATTCATGGATACCACCATCTCACCTGTCCAAGATTTTACTGACGCAGAAGGAAAGCCTGTCAATGAGGACAAAACAGAGGAATTTCTGCTCGACGATGAAGAGGAGGAAATCAGCATTGATGAATTCCTCAATGATTCCGATGAAATCGACCTTGAAGATTTCCTGGATGCACCTGCACAGGAAAAAAGTGACATCCAGGATGAGGCTCCCATGGAGATGAACCTCACCTTTGACGATGATTTTGCCGTTGACACTGCAGCGGATCCTGTAAACCAAATGGAAGAAACAATAGACAGTTTTGATGACTTTAACGAAATGTTCGACAACATTGTTGACGAGGCAGCAGTTCAAATAGAAGAAGCGATGCCAGAACAACCTGTTGAAGAACAGCAGTCCGCAATCCAGTTTGATGAAGTTACTGATTTTGACGACCTGCTGGTAGAACTTTCAGATACAAAGGAAACAGGGAACAAATATAATCCTCCCAAGGACTTTGTAATGGAGGTTACCATGGACGAGGAGGAAAAGCAGCAGCCGGCTGTAGAGCTGGATGATGAAACGGAAAACATGGAAAACATAAGCCTCGCCATGGATGACACAGAAAAAACAGAGGAAAATCGAAATTCAAGTCTTGATAGATTGCAAATTTCAGATTATACTGAAGCAAACCGTATATCTGATGATGATTTTGACATAGACAAAATCATGGCAGAGGTAGAAGATATTGGAGAAGTACCTTCAGAAACTCCGTCTCAAGATGAAACAGAGACTAGTGCGGAGTCTACCTTTGATGATGTTCAAACAGATGAGTCTCAGAATAATACGATGGAGATGCCGGAGGAAGCAATGGAATTTAATCAGAATGAGATGGAACAGCCCGCAGGCTCACGAACAGAGGAGCTGATTAGCAATATTGCCAGCGAAATCGCACTGCTTCGTGATGAGATTGCAAATCTTAAGAATGAATTCGAGGCCTTTAAGGGTGGCAGAACAGCTGCAACAGGTATAATTGCAGAGCCAGAGGAGAAGGAAGCTTCTCGTGGAGGTTTCTTTGCTGACAGCACAGATGATGATACCATTGCACTTTCTGGTGATGAGCTTTCCAACATCTTCAACACAGCGGACTTTACCGAGGAATCTGTGGAGGCAGAAGCACAGCAGCCCGATGAGGATTCTGACAATGGATTGCCTGCCATGGACTTTGATTCCGAGACCTTGGAAGAGCCGATTATTGACGACAACTATTTTGATGATGAGGAGACAAGCGAGCTCCCCAACGAAATTGATGTT
>CAMGSV010000145.1 GCA_946061495.1 uncultured Spirochaetales bacterium
GCTTGAGATACTCGACGTTGATTTGTCCGGTTATAGCCTCATAGCCATTGATGACGGGATCCCCTTGCCGGTGCCTCCATGATTACCTTCCATGAGGCCTTCCCCTACTTTGCCGCCGAATTCAACCTGGATCTGGCAGGCAGCATCCAGCGGGAGCCCGACAGCGAGCCCACCGCCAAGGAGCTGGTGGAGACCATCGCCCTTATCCGTGAGGTCCAGGGGCGGCAGGGGCAACTGGCTCTCTTTGCCGAGGTAGACTTCGCATCCTCAGCGGCAGAGGTCATCGCCGCAGAGACAGGGCTTTCCGTCCACCAGCTGGACCCAGCAGTAACCGGCATTATCCACAAGGATGCCTATCTGCAGGCCATGGAACGGAATGCCGCCATCCTCCAGCAGGCCCTGGAAAATTGACCAGCACCGGACAAGCCTCATTTTAAGTGCATTTAAATCTTGTCCTTTGTTGTTTTTTGTGGTATAGTAAAGGTATACTACATAACAAGAGGTGTAACATGGCATACAAGATTGATGCTAGTAGATGTGTAAACTGTGGAGCTTGCGAGCCCGAGTGTCCTGTAAGTGCAATCAGCGAGGGCGACGGCGTTCGCGTTATTGACGCTGGAACTTGCATCGACTGCGGCGCTTGTGCAGGTGTTTGTCCCACAGACGTAATCAGCCAGGAGTAAATTCTGACGGTTTAATGAGCAGGTTCAGTGGGTTTTCCCATTGAACCTGTTTTTTCTTAAAATGTAAGAGATGATACAGAAAATTGTTGCCGGTTATGGGAAGCTTCTTGTTTCCCTCGTGAAAGTCTTGGCGCTTATTGCTCTTTGTGCCCTGTTTGCCCTCGTTCTCGTTCTACCGCTATGGAAATTTGCTTCCGTTGCACCAGAGGCCTATAGTTTCTTTGTCTTGTTTCTGTTGATGTGCGGACTCGTCTTTTTTTCTGGCAAGAGTCTTCGAGGTTTTCTTACCGCTGGATTTCCTACTGCCCAGGAAAAAAGAAGCCGAATCAACAAGCTTTTGAAAGGACTAGGAAAAATCCTTATCATTTTGTTGGGTATCTGCGGCATCGTCATGTGTATCTTGGCAGAGGCCGTAGCAGCAGCCTGGATGGTGCTTCTAGCGACCATCATCATATACGGGGTAATAGCCTTTGGAACGAAAAAAGAGAAACGCAATTAGTTGCACCAAGTTGCTTTACATCCTCCTGATGGTTGTCAGCCTTTGTCCCTCGTACCCCCAGCGTGCAGCTGAAGTGCAAGGTGGTGGTATGCCGAGCATCTCCACGAGAACCAACGGAGCTCCAGCCACAATGCAGGAGATTCAGATAGATACCGATTCCCTCCAGACCATACCGGACTTCAAGCCGTCCAGACGTAATGAAAAAAGGGGAGAACCCCCAATCCTCCTTCCATTTGGCCAGTACATGAAGGAGGTGGAGGCAAACAACGAAAACATCAACGGACAAAGGAATTTCCAGCCAGGATTCTACCTCTATACCGTCAATGCCGACGACACGTCCCTGCCGGTGAAGGATCTCATCAGCCTAGCGGCACGGTTCACCATTCCCTATGAGGAGATTGCCCTTCTGAACGACTTGACCCCCAACGATAAGCTGGAAGGACAAACCCTCATTATTCCCAATGCCGCCGGCCTGTTCGTTCCCCTGAATCCCAAGAATTCCCTTGCCACCCTGGTAAAGAAACGGCTTTACAATCCCGATGGAGGAAATATATACATCATTGACGGGGAGCCGTTCCAGTACCACCCCACGGAGCGCATCACCCCCACGGAACGCGCCTTTTTCCTGGACACGAACCTGCGGATGCCCCTGGACAACAGTGTCCTCACCTCCCACTATGGCAAGCGGGTGAGTCCCATCACCGGGCGGGAGCACCAGCACCAGGGCATTGACCTTGCGGCACCAGAAGGCTCCAAGGTCTTTGCCTGTCAAGCGGGCATGGTCTCCGTCGCCACTTACGACAATATTTTTGGCAATTACATCATCATCCAGCATGAAAACAGCCTCCAAAGTGTTTATGCCCACCTTTCGTCCATGGAGGTGCACACCGGAGATTCTGTTATGAAGGGAAGTGTCATCGGCAGGGTTGGCAGCACCGGGGCATCCACCGGCCCTCACCTGCATTTTGAGATACGGAAGAATGGCAGGGCAGAAGATCCCAAAAACCTCCTGCCGGCAATTTGAGGTTGATATGAAAAGAGCTTCTATTTTTGCCCTTGCATTGTTCACCTTTCTCTCCATAACAGCCGGCGGCTTTGGCGAAACCTTCCGCACCCATAAGACTGTTATGGCAAATATGCCGGAAAGGGGTACAGTGACGGTGCAGGCGGGCATCAACGATGCGGTGGCCATCACCCTTCCCCAAGATACCACCTTCCTGCAGGGAATCGAGCTGGACATAAAGATTCCCGACGTGCTTTCTCGGTACTACGGTTCCGTGGCCTACTCCCTCTACACTGCCCTTACCCCCATGCCCACCGAGAACACCATCAACTACACAGGAACACGGGAAATGATAGACACCATCCCCGGTCTTTTGAGTTTGAACCTCACCCTTCCCTTGATGGAGCCAAACACCATCAAAAAAAATCCCTACAGCATCCCACTGCCTTCAGTTTATACCCTGAATTCCTCTGTCATCTTCTTCCGGTTCCAGCTGGTAATGAAGGGAATTCCAGAAGACTACGAGAAGGAGCCCTTTGTGGTGACGGTAAAGCCCATCTATGTAGACAAGGGAAGGATGGAGCTGGATGTCACCTATCCTACAGATGAAAATGGTCAGCTGATGGAACTGCCCTACACCATCTTCCTTGACGAGCAGATGGTGACACTGGAGGACCAACAGATGATTCTCGACACAGGCACCCACCACATCTCCGTCCTCTCGGACCATTTCCGAAACGAGACACGCACCTTCACCATAGAGCCAGCAAAGACAACGGTGGTGGACATCAGCCTCCGGGACATCGCCCCCACCCTCCAGCTGGTGGCTCCCCACAACACCATCATTTTCCTAGACGACCAGGAGATTCCCTACACGAAGGAAGCCTTTGTCATATCCCAGGGAGATCATACAATTCGTTTTATAGTAGGAGATTACGAGACAGTTAAGACCATCCAGGCAGTGAACGGAAGGTCGTACATTATGAACCTTTCTTTGGATGTAGAGGTTACAGAAACTCTATAATTTTTCCTAAAGATTTTTGACATTACCCCCGATAATAAAGTATCGGATGTGCAGATCCCCTCCCACCCATTGCACATCCGAATGCCTGATGGCATGGCCGGCGTTGAGCCGGTCTTTTTTTTACCCAAATAAAAAAAAAGAGGTATTAAATCAACTGGTTCAAGGATTCCCGCAGCAGCCCTAAGAAACGGGCTTTCAGAAGGGGAAAATCTACAGAAGGAGTCCGACAGGAAGAAAGATGACCTCCCAGCAGGTTGCAGGCTGCGTGCTTCACTCCCTGACCGACAGCATTCAGAGACGTCCCCGCAGCAAAGGCCTCCACCTGACGGTCAAAGATCTCGCTGGCCATGGACAGCATATTCCCAATTTCACGATGGGAAAGGGGCAGCTTTGTTCCCACCAGCATATTTTCCAGCTCACGACTTCTCAGACGCAGGAGACCACAGAAGGCAATCCGCAGGTCCAGCAGTGACTCCTTCTGGATGCTGGCCAGAAAGGCATAGGAGGCACAGTTCTCCTCCAAAGTCCAAGAGGGCCCCACCCGGCGAAACAGGGACACGTCCCATTCGTTCAGAGGAATGCGCACCTTTGTCAAAACGCTGGCAGCAGGAAGCTCATTCAGCTGGTTCATGGGGATGGTGATAATCTCCGTTCCTCGGCGGAATTCCAGCATGGCATCCATAGCCAGAAGTGGAGCGAAAAGGGTGCCTCGGACAGGCTGGAGACAGATATTGCCCCCCAAGGTAGCCATATTTCTGATGAGGGGAGTTGCCACGGAATTCAGCGCCTGAAAAAGGACAGGAGGCACATTTTTCTCTCCCAACTCCGTGATGGTAGCAAGGGTCACTCCGGAGCCAATCTCCATGTACCGCTCCCGCTTCTCAATGTGCTTGAAATCATCAATACCACGAATAATCAAGGATACCTTGGGCAGTTCACGAAGGAAGGTGCAGCCACCACAAATCTGAAGGTTCGATCTGCTTTTCAACTGATAGAGTACATCATCCAGGCTCGAGCCAAAGTATACGTCCTTATTTTTTTCCATTCCGTCCATTTCTACTATTCCTGCTGGTTTTACTGCCAGTTTTCGACCTGCCTGACCGCTGGCCAGACTGGGTCTGGAAGGCCGCTCCTGCATACATGATTCCCTGCACCAAATCATCCTGCTCCGTACAGCTGCAGTTGAAATGACGTACCGTGTCCTGCACCAGCTGCAGGGATGGATGCTTGTGGGTAGAAATCAAGCTATAGGTGGCCAGAATCTTTCCTGCGTTACAATAGCCGCAGAGCTTGATGCCAGCCTTGCCAAAGGCCTCAATGATAACCTTATATTCTGGTGTCTTGGAAAAATACTCCAGGGTGATGATGGTGGCATCCCTGACTGCAGCCAAAGGTATGAGACAAGAGGCCACCGCCCTGCCCCCCACCAGCACAGTACAGGAACCACAGCGGCCAGTGGCACATCCCAGCTTTGCAGAGATGATGCCCTCCCGCCGCAGCACCTTCAGGAGACTCAAGGCCGGATCAGCTTCCAACACCGTAATCTCCCCATTCAAAATAACTGGAATCTTCACTCCGCCTCCTCCTGCATTGCTACCTCACCTTCAGACACCTGTTCCTCCAGCTCCTCCTGACAGGAGGAAAGGGCCTGACACACATAGTTATATTCCAGGGGAATGCTGGAGATTACCGTATTATAGGCTTGGGAAATGGCAGATGCAATGGCACTGGGCAACAAGGAGTACACCAAACCACCCAGCTGCTTTGGTTCCTTGCTTCCAGGAAGAAGCTCCACAAAAATATCCCTTACCTCAATTTCCTCCATAAGCACAAGCTCACAGAGGCTTTCCCGTACCGCTGCCTTGATGGCAGAAAGCGCCCTTTCTTTGGAAAGAATCTCTCCACCCTCAATGGCAATCCATATTCCCCGCAGGATGGTTTTAAAAGTAGAGGGGTCAAGCTCAACCTCCGCGGCGGCAGCACCAGTGGCGGTGGTAAAGAAGGGTTCCCCGGAGAAGCTCTCCTGATCCCATTGCTTCTTCTGGCTGCTGGTGAGTCCCCGTGATACATGGATGGGCAGGGCCTGCTGGAACCGCTTCTTTTGGATTGCAGTACAGCATTTTCTCAGCAGCTGGGTCATGACACCTACATTGCCAAAAAAGCCTGCTGGATGGAGGGGCTCTGAGTCGGGATGGAAATTACCGTTGATGTGAATATTAGTCTCCGGCACATCCAATTCCTTGGCAACAATCTTTATCCAGACATCCCGAATAGAGGGAGATGGCGGGTAGGTGTGGATTGCCACACTGCCGTCCTTTTCCAAAGTAAGCTCCATAGTCAGGTCCGAGGTATATTGGATGGCTCCCATAAAGCCGCTCCCCTCAAAGGCACAGGAAAGACCAATGCCACGAACCGGCACCGGACTGGTCAATTTCTTTTCCGGCGCATCTTCCTTTGTCAGGTTGAAGGACCAGTACTTTCTTTGGAAGCTGCTCTTGTCCACCACTGCCTGGATGACCTTTTCCAGATGGGTAAAGTTGAACGTGAAGGGCTTGGTGGGATGAGCCACATGGTTCAGCAACCGAACCTCGTGGGGCATTCGTCCCACCCGCCGTGCGATTTCGTACAGATGCGTCTCCAAGGCAAAGAAAATCTGGCTGTCCATCCGCTGCAGGGTCAAGGCGGTAGGAGGAGTCTGTGACCGCACGGCATAGGCCTCAATCTTGTAGACGGGAGGGTTGTACACCCCAAGAGCGGCCACAACCATCCTGCTGATAAGCTCATTGATGAAGGGATTGTAGATACCGGTATCCACCACGATGGAGACAATCATGGCAAGAATCTTGCCATTGGGAGCCACTGAACTGCGATAGTTCACCACAGCAGGTGCCGGCCGATCGTAGTACAGTTCTTGCTCCTCGCGGGTCAGAAGAATACGCACCGGCTTACGACACAGATAGGCAGCCATAGCCACCTGGGCAGACAAAAGGGCCGAATACCATTGGGAAGTGTTCCGTCCTCCAGCCACCAAGGTCTTTCTGCTCTCCACCTGCTGGGGAGGGATACCCAGTCCGGCAGCAATGGATCGTCGCACCTGACTGAACCACTGGACAGGTGCATAGAGCACC
>CAMGSV010000146.1 GCA_946061495.1 uncultured Spirochaetales bacterium
AGGTACTCACTGCAGGTACCCACAAAGCCACTGATGCCACCCTGTCCGTCCAGCACCAGCAGGGTGTCCACCGTCTTGTCCATGAAGCAGCGGTCGTGGCTTACCACCACCAGACAGCCGCCGTAGCCTTCCAGAAAGGATTCCAGGATGGAGAGGGTAAAGATGTCAAAGTCGTTGGTGGGCTCGTCCAGCACCAGAAAGTTGGGGTTTCCCATCAGGAGTCGCACCAGATACAGCCGCTTCAGCTCGCCGCCGGACAGGTTTGTCACTGCCGAGTACTGGATACGTCCCTCAAAGCCGAACTGCTCCAGCAAGCGGGTGGCGGAAAGGGGCTTGCCGTTGTTCAGGGTGATGACCTCGGCGGCCTCCTGGATGTATTCCAGCACCGTAGGAACATGGCAGCCTTCCTTGGCCATCTCCAGCTGGGGATTTTGCTGGTAGTAGCCGAAGACTGTGTTGACCCCAGTTTTGATGGTGCCCCTGTCTGGCTCCAGGCTGCCGGTGAGCAGGTTCAGCAGGGTGGACTTGCCCGTGCCGTTGCCGCCGAAGATACCCAGCCGTTCCCCCTTGCGGAAGATGTAGGAGAAGTCCGTGATGACGGGTCGAGGATTTCCTGCGGAGTCGGGCCAGGACTTGCACACCCTGTCCAGCTCCAGAATGGTGCCTCCCAGTCGGCGGCCAGCCACCTCAAAGGAAAATCCCTTGTCTGCGGCGAATTTCTCCCGATTGATCATGCGGTGGATGGCATCAACCCTGGCCCTGGCCTTTGTCCCCCTGGCTTGGGGGCCCCGCAAGAGCCATTCCCGCTCTGTCCGCAGCACGGACTCAATGCGGCGCTCCGTGTTTGCCTCGATTTCAGCCTCCGTCTCCTTCTTCTCCAGATATTGGGAGTAGTTGCCAGTGTAGAGCTTGATTCTGCTGCGGGCCAGCTCGTAGATGGAGGAGCAGACATTGTCCAGAAAGTAGCGGTCGTGGGTGACCATCAGCACGGCCCGCTGGGTGGTTCGCAGGTATTCCTCCAGCCAGGCGATGGAGGTGATGTCCAGCTGGTTGGTGGGCTCGTCCAGCAGCAGGAGACCCGTGTCGTCAATGAGCACCTGGGCCAGGGCAACCTTTTTCACCATGCCGCCGGAAAGGCTTCCCATGAGGGGTGACAGGTCGCTGATGCCCAGGGTGGTGAGAATCTGCCGAATCTGGCTCTCGTAGTTCCACAGGTCCCGTTGGGTCATCTCGTGGGAGAGGCTGTCCAGCTGGTCTTGGAGCCGCTGGGTGGCCTTCTGGTCCTGGCTTTCTCCCAGTTGGCGGCACACCTCCTCGTAGCGTCGGATGGTGGCCAGCTTGGTGCTTTCCGAGGTGAAGATATGGTCACGGATGGTGTCCTGGGGATTGTAGGCTGGATTTTGGGGGAGGAAGGAGATGCCGCATTCCTTGGCGGTGACGATGCTGCCTTCCTCCGCAGTGAGTGTTCCTGCGATGCAGGCCAGCAGGGTGCTCTTCCCGCTGCCGTTCCTGCCGATGAGAGCTGCCTTTTCCCCGCTGTTGAGGCCAAAGGTGACACCAGAAAAGAGGGGTGCGTCCCGCCCGATCTTGCCCAAGTCCTTGATAGAAAGCACATTCATGGCCTGAGTATAGCAGAAAGGGCGGGGATTGTCATGATGAGACTAGACCAGTCCCTCCTGCTGCCTGATGAAGGCTGCCACCGCCTCACCCATGATCAAGTCAACGGAGCCTTCCCGAATTACCCGAATCAGGCGGCACTCAATCCAGCCTTTCAGATTGTAGGCGGGAATCACCAGGTCGGTGGCTGCTGCCTTTACTCCCTTGATGTCGAACAGCTTGAATTTATTTGCCGAGGGGTCGGAAATGGATCCGCATTGCCCGATGATGGGGTCGCTTTGGCTTGCTGGAATGCAGACGGCGAATTCCTTCGTCCGCTGGATGTTGCTGTCGCACTGATGGTTGGGGGCACAGGAGAAAATCAGTCTGGTGACCGGCTCATAGTCCATGGGCATGCACCAGTCTATGGGCGTCAGATTGTAGAGCCCTGGGGTGTTCCCCTTGGTGGCAATGAGGCTTGTTGCATCCCCCTTCAGCATTTTATATGCGTGCACAAGGTTTTCCCTGCGAAATTTAGCCATGATATACTCCTGTTAACGGTGCCTCATCCCACCACGCCGTTCTTGTACACCGATGCGGTGAGGTATTTTCCCTCGGCGCCAATCCTCTTGCCCTCCAGCTCCACAAAGCCATCCCGCGTCACCAGGGGAAAGGCGAAGAACTTGTCGGGCTTCACGTAGCACAGCTTTTCCTCCGGCGGCTCAAAGCCCTCCGGCTCCAGCTGGGTTCCCACCGCAAAGTCGGGGGCAAAGAGCACCTCGCAGGTTTCGTGGTCTGCCTCAGATGTGTCGCCCTCCGAGGCGGCTAGCAGCATTCCGTTGCTCCGTACCCCACGGAAGTTGGCGGGCTTCAGGTTGTACACCAGGACGATGTGCTTGTCCTGCAGCTCCTCTGGCTTGTAGAAGGGGACGATGGAGCTGACAATCTGTCGAGGCTCTTCATCGCCGCAGTCCAGCGTCAGAATGTAGAGCATGGTTCCGCCGGGATGCTGCTCCACCTTGATGATTTTTGATACCTTCAGCACCACCTTGTCCCTGAACTGCTGGGCCAGGCTGGGCTGTGTCTCCATTGTTTCTTCCATAATTTGACGCTCCTAAAAATGATGGCTTGCTCCCTTCTATCCAGTCCAAGACGAAGGAAGTGACCCCATTATAGTGGATGAAGGAAAAATTTTCATCATTTTTCAAATTTTATTTTTAAAAATGCATTTTTTCCCCTCCATTTACACAATAATTATTTATGGAAAGAGGGCCCGGATTATTTTTCCTCCTTGTTCAGTTGGTTCTCTCCTTTTTCCTACACCTTTGCCGGGCCTTCTTTTCCAATTTTTTTCACAAGGAATGTGTTTGTATGCAGATTTACAGCTTTTCACCCTTTGGATACGAGGGCGCCATTGTGACGGTGGAGGTGGACCTGCGCCGGGGAATTCCTGGTGTTGACATGGTTGGATTGGCGGACGGTGCTGTGCGGGAGTCTCGGGAACGGATGCGGTCGGCCCTGTTGAATTCAGACTTCCAGTTTCCCCCGGAACGAATTGTCATTAGCCTGTCCCCGGCGGATTTGAAGAAGGAGGGGGCTGGCTTTGATTTGGCCATTGCCTTGGCGGTATTGGCTGCGTCGGCCGGGGAGGGCGGGGTGCCAGAGGGACGGTGCCTTGTTATGGGAGAACTGGAGCTTTCGGGGAAGGTTCGTGCGGTGCGGGGGGTGAATGCCGCCGCCGCAACAGCACGGGAGCAGGGGATTTCCTGCTGCATTGTACCCGATGCCAATGCTGAAGAGGCCCGTTCTGTGGAGGGAATGAGGGTTTTTGCTGCCTCCAGTTTGCGTCAGGCCTTTGCCGGCATCTTATCCTACGGCAACTGGCCTGAGTATCAGTCGTTGAATAGTCTGGACCGAGCGGAACAGGTGGAATTCCTTCCTTTGATGCCGGAATTGGATATGGCGGATGTGCGGGGTCAGGAAAAGCTGGTGCGGGGGCTGCAGGTGGCGGCTGCAGGTGGCCACAATGTGCTGGCCTTTGGGCCACCTGGTTGTGGCAAAACCTTGGCTATGGAAAAGTTTCCTGGTCTCCTGCCCCTTTTGACTTGGAAGGAAGGCCAGCCCGTCACCAGAATTTATAGTCTGGCTGGTCTGCTGCCCCACAATCAGCCACTGATACGGGAACCTCCCTTTCGGATGCCCCACCAAAGCGCCAGTTTGGAGGGGCTGGTGGGGGGTGGCTATCATTGCCGGCCAGGAGAAATTTCTCTGGCTCATAATGGGGTGCTGTTCTTGGACGAGGCTTCTGAGTTTCGTACCTCTGTGCTGCAGGCCCTCCGTGTTCCGTTGGAGACGGGGCACGTTACCCTCAGTCGGGCCGGTCGCAGCACCACCTATCCCGCCCGATTTCAGCTGCTGGTGGCTACCAATCCTTGTCCCTGCGGCAATTTTGGGGTGCCGGGAAAAATGTGCCTGTGCAGCATGAAGTCGGTGGAGCAGTACTGGCGGAAATTTTCGGCCCCCCTGCTGGACCGCATGGATATTCGGGTGCCGGTGCTTGTGCCGGGAGATGATGGCGGGACGAGCCTGTCCACCCAACAGTTGCGGCCAGCCATAGCCCGGGCGGTGGCAATCCAGCGACAAAGGCAGGGAAAGCCCAACAGCCATCTGCAGCCAGAGGAAATCCCGGAGATTTGTACCTACACCGCCGCCGCCCAGCAGGTGCTGAACAAGGCGGTTCGTCTGGAAGGCTTTTCTCCCCGAGGAGTGGCCAGCTGCCTCAAGGTGGCCCGCACCATCGCTGACATGGAGGGCGTGGCGCTTATCTCTGACAAGGCCATGGAGGAGGCTGTGCAGTTCCGCCGCAATGAAGGGGGGATGGGCTTGTGTTTCTGAAAAAAAACTGAAATGGGAGGAATGTGCATCCCATTTCAGTCTGGAATCATTTTTTGAGACTTGGTTTATGCCTCGAAGAGGGGAGTGGAAAGGTAGCGCTCCCCAGTGTCGGGCAGGAGAACGACAATAGTCTTGCCCTTGTTTTCCGGGCGGCGGGCTACTTGGATGGCAGCCCACAAAGCTGCTCCGCTGGAAATGCCCACCAGTACTCCCTCCTTTTTTCCCAGGAGGCGGCCAGTTTCAAAGGCATCCTGACTGGCCACGGGAATAATCTCATCATACACCGTGGTATCCAGCACCTCAGGAACAAAGCCTGCTCCGATGCCCTGGATTTTGTGGGGGCCAGCCTTTCCTTGGGATAGCACTGGTGAATCGGTGGGCTCCACTGCCACCACCCTCACGCCGGAAATTTTTTCCTTCAGGTACTGGCCCACACCGGTCACCGTACCACCAGTGCCTACGCCGGCTACAAAGAAATCTACCTGGCCGTCTGTGTCCTGGAGGATTTCCGGGCCGGTGGTCTCACGGTGGGCCTGGGGATTGGCAGGATTCTCAAACTGGCCGGGAATAAAGCTGTTGGGAATCTGCTGGGCCAGCTCCTGTGCCCGCTGGATGGCTCCCTTCATGCCCTTGGCTCCCTCCGTCAACTCCAGCTCCGCTCCGTAGGCCTTGGCCAGCTGACGGCGCTCCACAGACATGGTTTCCGGCATGACGAGAATAAGACGGTAGCCCCGGGCTGCTGCCACGGAGGCCAGGCCAATGCCCGTGTTGCCAGAGGTGGGCTCGATGATGACGGAATCTGGCTTCAGCGTGCCGTCGGCCTCTGCTTGGTTGACCATGGCACGGGCGATGCGGTCTTTGACGGAGCCAGCTGGATTGAACAGCTCCAGCTTTGCCAGAATGCGGGCTTCCAGTCCCAGCGCCTTCTGCAGCTTGGTCAATTCCAGCAGGGGGGTGCGTCCAATGAGCTGGTCTGCGGATGTGTAGATATTTGCCATGATGGCCTCCTTCAGTGTGATTTCAACGAGGCCATTCTACTTCTCTTTTCCTACTGAGTCAATAGGAAATGAGTGAGCTTGGTAACGGTTGTTGGAGGGTTTTATGTTCAGGACAAAAAAAGACTGCCCCGAAGTTCCGTGCATTTTCAGGGCAGCCATTTCTGGCAAGGCTGGTTCTAGGTGTTGGGATGGCGTGCCACTGGCTGGCCGTTCTCCAGCTTGTCCAACCACAGCTCAAAATCCAGCAATCCCCGGGGAATCTGGTATTCCTTGGCCACCTGGACAAAGGATTCCAGGAAGGTGGGATTCTGGAAATAGTGCTGTCGGGAAAGGTTGAAGGAGGTGGGCAGGAGATGCCGTCCTTCCCGCTGCCACCGCTGCAGGGTCTTGCAGACCTCGGTGAACATGTGCAGGTCCAACTGGCAAATCTTTCCGTTGCCTTCAAAGAGGGGAATGAAGTCCGAGGGGAAAATCACCCCTTTTCGGGATGGAACCAGCGGACCAGGGCCTCGGCGGCGGTTCCGCAGTTCATGGGACTGGCAAGCCAGCCCCGGGAGTCTTGCATCATGTCTTGGGGTGTGCTGTCCTGCTGCAAAACATCACTCTCGTTGAGTTTAAAAAAGAAAACTATCCTTTCGGATAGTTTTTCTTAATACCGGCGAAGAGACTTGAACTCTTACGCAGTCGCCCGCAATAGATTTTGAGTCTATCGTGT
>CAMGSV010000147.1 GCA_946061495.1 uncultured Spirochaetales bacterium
CCAAGAGAATTCTATTTTGTCCACGAGCAATGGCTTCAACCGTCCTGTTGATTGCAATTCTTTGATAGTATCGAGGAGACCTTCCTGCTGCATCAAAGAAATAAGACGAAAGGGCCGTTTGTTCAGCCTGCTCTGTTTCAATACCATTATATTTTTTATAGCATGCCCACAGTTCTTGAGGTGAAGGAAACTGACGTAGCGCTCTATTTTCTAGTACAGTGGGATTTCCATCTATCCCCAAAGGACCACAATTCTTTCGATATTGAATTACAAAGCCTGTTCCATTGGAACTAATTGCCACAGGAATATCAAGTATGTTTGCATATTCTAGGGCTTGCTGCATTCCATCCCCGCAGGAATGATTTTTTTCTTTTGCTTCCAACACAGCTACAGGAATATTTGGCTTGTAAAAAAGGATTATGTCAGCTCGCTTTACTTTTCCACGTTTTGTCTTTTTTCCTTTGACAAAAATTCTACCATCAGTAAAAGAAACTTCTTCCCGTATTTGAGACAGCTTATTCCATCCCGCCTGCTCAATTTCAGGAAGAATAAATTTTGTAATGACATCTCTTTCAGATAACTTAGCTTCTAATCCCATGGAGCTAGTATAACATGAATTTGAGAGACTATAAACTAATTTGTAATTTCAAATCACGGGAGAGGAGCACCTCCCCTCCCGCTAGCGATTCTAGAACACCAGCTCCAGCACCTCCTCCATGCGGGAAACCGGGTGGAAGGAGATGCCCTTCTTCACAATCTCTGGGATGTCGTCCAAATCCCGCAGGTTGGCCTTGGGGATGATGATCTGCTTGATCTTGTTCCGCTTGGCGGCCACCGTCTTTTCCCGCAGCCCGCCGATGGGCAGCACCCGGCCGGTGAGGGAAAGCTCCCCCGTCATGGCGGTGGCTGCCTTCATGGGCTTGCCGGTGAGCAGGGACACCAGGGCGGTGGTCATGGTGATGCCCGCCGAGGGACCGTCCTTTGGTGTGGCTCCCTCCGGCACATGGATGTGGATGGTGTTGGAGTCGAACCAGCCGCTGGCCTTGATGCCCTTCTCCTGGACATAGGAGCGAACCCAGCTCATGGCGATGGCGGCGGACTCCTTCATCACCTCCCCCAGCTGGCCGGTGAGGCTGAAGCCCTCCTTGCCGGGGATGGCTGCCGTCTCTATCAGCAGGGTGTCGCCCCCCATGCTGGTCCAGGCCAGGCCGATGGCAGTGCCGGGAATGCTGGCCGTCTTTATGTCCTCCTCGTCAAAGGCTGGAGTGCCCAAATACTTCTTGGCCGCCTCCTGGTCCACCGTGTAGCTCTTGGCAAGGATGGCCTTCAGCTCCTTCTGCCTCAAGGAAAGCAGGCCGTTCAGCTCCTTGACCTGTTCTGGAGAAAGGAGCCTGGATGAATCGGGGTTGGCCACCTCACGCTTAGAAGCCACTGGCTCCTGCATCGGGGGTTCCTCAGAATCCACGGCCGCCACGGCTTCCGCCACCTGCTGGCTTTCCGCCTCCTGTGCCTGCACCTTCTGCTGCCCCTCCCTGTGGGCGGCCAGCTGGGCCTCCAGCTCACGGATGGCAACCTCCTTCTCCACCGCCTCCGGCAAGGTTACCAGCTCCATGGCGATTTTCCGGGCGATCTTGTCCAGGCACTTCTCGAAATGGCGCACCCCAGACTCCCTGGCATAGGACTGGGCGATGAGATTCAAGGCAGCCTTGTCGAATTTCACCTGGCTCTTCTTCAAGCCGTTCTTCGCCAAGGTCTTGGGAATCAGGTATTTCTTGGCAATCTCCATCTTCTCCTGGTCGATGTAGCCGGAGAGGCTGATGATTTCCGCCCGGTCCAGCAGAGGGTCCGGGATGGTGTCCAGGGTATTGGCGGTGAGGATGAAGAAGATGTCGGACACGTCAAATGGCAGGTCCAAGTAGTTGTCTCGGAAGGAGACATTCTGCTCCGGGTCCAGCACCTCCAGCAGGGCGCTGGCAGGATCCCCCTGATGGCTCATGCCCATCTTGTCCACCTCGTCGATGAGGAAGACGGGGCTGCGACTCTTGACTATCTTCAATCCCTGTATAATCTTTCCGGGCATTGCCCCCACGTAGGTGCGGCGGTGCCCCTTGATTTCCGCCTCATCCCGCATGCCCCCCACGGAAAACCTGAAAAAGGGCTTGTTCATGGCGCTGGCAATGGAGCGGCCCACGCTGGTCTTTCCCACACCGGGAGGCCCCACCAGTATGATGATGGAGCCCTTGCTGTCCCGCTTCAGTTTGCGGACGGCAAGGTACTCCAGAATGCGCTTCTTCACGTCATCCAGCCCGTAGTGATCCCGCTCCAGGATGGCACGGGCCTCCTCCAGATTGTAGTCCTCAGCCCCCGACGCCTTTTCGACACCTCCTGGGGAGCTGTCCACCTCCGTGGCGCAGGGCCAGGGAAGGCTGGCAATGGTCTCCAGGTAGTTGCGCACCACGTTGTATTCGGAGGAGCCACTTTCCATCAGCTGGAATTTTTCCAGCTCGTTTTCCACCGCCTCCTTGATCTCCCCCTCAAAGGCAAAGGCGTCCAGCTTTTCCTTCAGCTTCTGGTAGTCGGAGTTGTGGGCGTCGGTGGTGATGCCCAGCTCCTCCTTGATAGCCTTCAGCTCCTCCTTCAGGAAGTATTCCCGCTGCTGGGTTTCGATGCGGTCGTTGATCTCCGTCTGTATCTTCTTCTGAATCCGCAGCAGCTCCTGCTCCTTCTTGATGAACACCAGCACCTGCTCCATCCGCTCCCGCACGTTGAGGGTCTCCAGCACCTGCTGCTGCTGGTTGCGGTCAATGTTCAGGATGGAGGTGATGAAGTCGGCGATTTTTCCCGGATGGTCGATGTTCACCATGTTCAGCCGCATTTCCTCGGAGAACAAGGGATTGTTGTCGGAAATCTCCTTCATCTCGCTGATGAGGGCACGGGTGAGGGCCTTCACCTCAAAGGTGTCGTCCTCCTGGTCCTCCAGATACTCCACCACCGCCACCATGGGCTCCCGCTGGCTCAGCACCTTCCTGATGCGGAACCGCTTGGTGGTGGAGATGAAGATGTTCACCCCGCCGTCGGGAAGGTTTATCTTTTTGATGATGCGGGCCACGGTACCCACCTGATGGAGGTCGCTGGCAGTGGGATTCTCGGAGTCCTCCTTCAGCATCACAATACCGATGAGGCCGTCCCCGGAATAGGCATCCTCCGCCACCCTGGCATCGTCGCTGGCGGTAATCATCAGCGGGGTGAAGATGCCGGGGAAAATGGGACGGCCAGAAACGGGAATCAAATAGAGCTTGTTGGAAAGGGTCTGCTCCACCGGCACAATGGTGGGCTCCTTGGGAGAGCCAGCCTCGCTAGAAGAGTCATTCTTGGAAGCAGCAGCCTCCTCAGATTGCTGCGGGGTGGCATCCGCTCCTTCTTCAACAGCATTTTCCTCCACCTGAGAGGAATCCACCGCCTCCTCGGCAGGATTCTCCTCCATCTGAGGAGAATCGGGAATAGAATCTATAGTTACGGAATCATCCTGGCGGTTATCTTCTTGTGACATACATATACCTCTCCATACAAATATGCGAAAAAATCAACCAAAAAGCAACTGTATTTTTTATGGAATGCATTATTCCTTGATCACTACAATCCGCTCAAAATTGTACCGATTCTCCTCCATCATCACGATGAAGGGAACCTCAAGGCAAAGACTGTCACCATAATCAAAGACGGGAATGGAATAGTGCTGACCACCACTGCCTTCAAAATATGCAAGGTCAATTTGGGGAATGATTTTCTTGCTTACCATTACCCTGCATTTAACGGAAGAGAACAAGGCCATCATCATCATCTGCTCATCATAATCATCTGAACTCATTTCTGAGGCGAAATTCGCCTCCTGGCTTCCGAGAATAAAGGGGATATAGAATTTTGAGCCAGAAACAGTGGGCAGCATCCTGCGCTCCTCTGAATCCTGGGTTTTGGGATGGATTTTCATGCCCAGCTCATATCCAATATCAAGGTCCGTGTTGATAAGCTCCATGGAAAAATTCTCCGGCATTCCCTCCAGCTCCTCTGGATTAAATTCGGAAAAAAAGTCCTCAGAATCAGTCTCCGCCAGCTCCATCATCAGGGTGGAGACCGTAAACTTCATGTATACACGGTACGTTCCATCCTCATAGGTTAAGGATTGAACATAATCGAAGCAACCAGTGAACAAGAGCAGTGATCCCAGCATCACTAACACAAAAAAATTTTTCATATCATTCCTCTCCTAAAACTGCTTTCTATTTTATCACAGTTTTGAAGCAATGGAAAAGATTGCACTCATACTGAAATGAAAAATTATCCCCACCATGATGAGGTTGACGTTTTAGCTCTGCCCGCTATCGAACACCAGCTCGTCGTAGCCCTACTCTTTCTGCAGTTCAGCTGCCCAGCTGTCGAGCCCTACTCTTTCTGCAACTCAGCTGCCAGGAACAACTCGTCCTGGTACCAGTCTATCCGCAGGGAAAAGAGCTCGTCCTGGTAGTCCGGTGACTGGGCCATGAACTGCCACACGGCTCCCGTCCGCAGCACCCCAGGCTCCAGGCTGGTCAAGGGAACCCAGCGGCCCTTGTACAGGACAGAAAAGCTGGTTCGTCCCGTCAAATTCTTTCCCGTCTCTCGATCCACGGCGGAGCAATGGACGGTGATGTTCCGGGAGGCGTAGGGAGTCAGGTCAAGGTGGGCTGTGACGGCCTCCTTTTCCATGCTCACGGACTTCCACCACACGTAGGGACCTGCCGCCACCTTGATGCGGTAAGCACCGGGACGCAGGTACACCTCCTTGGCCCGATACACCACCCCATCCTTGGGAGAAACCCCTCCACTGGAATTTTCCTCTGCCTCTAGAATCCGCCGGGAGTCAAAGACCTCGGGAATCGTATCCCCGTCGTTCTTGAAGAAGAACACCCGGAAGGGCAAGTCAGCCTGGGCGGAGGCAGTGGCAGGCAGCGTCACGGAGACAGACAGGGGCTTGAAGAAGGGGCTCAGCACCGACTTGTGGAACAGGTTGTTCCGCCACATTGCCACCAGCCCCAGAAGCAGCACCACACTGGCACAGGCAATGAGAAAAACATTGCGGAATGTATGCTTCTTTGGTTGAATCTGTGGCGGCTGGTAAGGTTTGTTCCCAGCACCCACCATTCGTGCAATCGTCACTTGCAGTGCCTGGGAATCATACTCCTTCAGATATCGCTTCACCAGCTTGATGACAGGATCCATGGACTGAAACCGTCGCTCCGGCTTTGATCTCATCATCTTCCAAATCAAAAAACGGGGAATCAGTGAGATTGACTTGTCGATTTTATGGGGAGCAATGTACTTCCCCTTCATAATCAATTCCTTGGTGGTCTCCAAGGTTTTGCCCTTGAAGGGCTTTGCTCCCGTCAGCATCTCGTAGAGCATCACCCCCATGGCATAGATGTCAGCCCGCTTGTCCACCGATCCGCTGTCCTCAAACTGCTCCGGCGGCATGTAGGAAGGGGTACCCACCGTCACCCCCGTCTCGTCCACCGCATCGTCCAGCTCCTTCTCGCTGGTGGCAATACCAAAGTCCGCCAGCTTTATCACGGACTTATTGGAAATCAGAATGTTCCCCGGCTTGATGTCACGGTGGACGATTTTCTGAGAGTGGGCAAATTTCAGTCCCATGCAGGCACTGAGAAAAATCCTCATGGCAACCTGCTCCGGCAGCACCACCTGCTTTGCAATAAGCTTGTCCAAGGACATGCCATCCACAAACTCCTGGGCGATGTAATGGTGCCTGCCCTCCACAAAGTAGTCGTAGGTGTGGACAATCTGGGGACACTGTAGGGAAAGCAGAATCCGCGCCTCCTGCTTGAACCGATCCCGGGCGGTGGAGTTGCCACGGATGGTGAGCCGCTTCAGGATGATTTCCTTCTTGAGGCCAGGGTGAATCACCTTGTACACCGTTCCCATGCCACCCTTGGCCACCACGGAAACCACCTTGTACTTTCCAATCATCTGGGGCGGCTCAACCTTTGGGGCAGCAGATTGGGCCACTGTCCGAGAAGCCTTTCCTACCGTCTGGGAAACTGAGGAGACCCCAGATGCACCTACCGTGCTCCTCCCCCCAGCACTGGAAATGCCAGAAGCCTTAGCCACCGCC
>CAMGSV010000148.1 GCA_946061495.1 uncultured Spirochaetales bacterium
AAATGCACCTCCTAAAATTGAACTTTATTTGTCCAACTTTAGGGGTGCACTTCAGTCAGGACACGGCCTCTCTTATTCACTCAAGCTGCAACTAGCGCTTGTTGCTCTGCTTCCAGATTCCCATCTTCTCGGCATCCTTGACCAGCTCGTCGCGGAAGTCGGGGTGGGCAACGGAGATGAGTGCCTCGGCCCGCTGCCAGGAGGACAGACCCTTCAGGTTCACCTTTCCGTGCTCGGTGACGAACCAGTGGATGTTGGGCCGAGCGGCGGTGATGACGGATCCGGGGTCCAGTGTGGGGCGAATCCGGGAACCAAGGGTTCCATCCTTCTTCTTGAAGGTGGAGGAGCAGCAGATGAAGCTCTTTCCACCCTTGGACAGGTAGGCACCCAATACAAAGTCCAGCTGTCCACCGGCACCGGAAATCTGCTTTGTTCCGGCGCTCTCGGAGTTCACCTGGCCAAAGAGGTCAATCTCAACGGTGTTGTTGATGGAGATGAAGTTGTCGATCTGGGCGATGACCCGGGCATCGTTGGTGTAGTCAACGGGGCGGGGGCAGATGTCGGGGTTGCCGTCGATGTAGTCGTACAGCTTCTTTGTTCCTGCGGCAAAGGCATAGACCTGCTTTCCGCCGTCCAGGCTCTTGCACTTTCCGTTGATCTTTCCGGCATTGGCAATGTCCACGAAGGCGTCAACGTACATCTCGGTGTGGACGGACAGATCCTTCAGGTCGGACTGGACGATCATGGAACCCACGGCGTTGGGCATTCCACCGATACCCAGCTGGAGACAGGCTCCGTTGGGAATCTCCTCCAGAATCAGCTTGGCAACCGCCTTGTCCACATCGGTGAGCTCGCCGCCGCCGCCAATCTGGGAGACAGGGGGATTGTCGCCCTCAACGATGATGTCAACCTCAGAGATGTGGATATTGTCATGCATACCGCAGCAGCGGGGCATGTTCTTGTTCACCTCGACAATCACCACATCAGAAATCTCTACCACAGCACGCAGGTGGGAGACACTCAGACCGAAGTTGAAGTATCCCTTCTCATCCA
The DNA here is from genome assembly GCA_946061495.1 of uncultured Spirochaetales bacterium. GTDB lineage: Bacteria > Spirochaetota > Spirochaetia > Treponematales > Treponemataceae > Treponema_F. The sequence goes on from CAMGSV010000148.1 coordinate 1,054, forward strand.
TTGGTGCAACCTGGAACATGGCAACATTGATGTGCTTGATGTTCTCACGGTACCAGCGGGGCAGCTCAGAGTAGCGCAGAGCATTGTAGTAGGCGAATCCAGCCTGTCCTGCCTTCCGCTCGATTCCGGAATAGTGCCATGAGTTCCAGCACATGTGGGCGGCGGGATTCTCAATCTGGAAGATGGCAGGATTGAAGGGAAGCACGCCTCCACGGAACTTCACATCCTCCAGGCTGGTCAGACGAGCAGCCAATGCCTTGTCCAGTGCGATGGGGGTGTTCACACAGAAACCATAGTCAACCCAGTCACCTGACTTGACAACCTTCACAGCCTCCTCGGCTGTCTTAAGCTTTGCCTGGTAATCTGCTTCAAAGCTCATTCTTTCCTCCTTTATAAGTCTTCCAGCCTCTCTGGAAGACAGGGTGGAAACCGGCAGGTCTCCCTCACCGGCTTCCACCTGTTTTTCAATGAATTGTTATTGTTCTCGAGCTCTCTTATTTATTCTCGAACCCGATTACTTGTTCTCAAACCCGATTACTTGTTCTCGAACCCGATTACTTGTTCTTGAACCCGATTACTTGTTCTTGAACTGGACACCCTTCTCCTTGTTCAGGAAGGCTGTCATTCCAATCTTCTGGTCCTCTGTGGCGAAGCAGTTGCCGAACTCACGAACCTCAATGGCGATACCGGCATCGATATCCACCTGGAGTCCCTCGTTGATGGCCTTCTTTGCGTAGGCCACTGCCAGGGGAGCCTTCTTGCAGATGGTCTGTGCCAGAGAAACGGCAGTTTCCATCAGCTGCTCGGGCTCTACAACGGAGTTCACCAGACCAATCTTCAGAGCCTCGTCAGCCTTCACATTGCGGCAGCTGTAGATCAGCTCCTTGGCGATTCCAGGAGAAACCAAGCGAGCGAGCCGCTGTGTTCCACCGAAGCCGGGGGTGATTCCCAGTCCCACCTCGGGCTGTCCGAAGAGAGCCTTGGTGGAGGCGATGCGGATGTCGCAGGCCATGGACAGCTCGCAGCCACCGCCCAATGCAAAGCCGTTGACGGCTGCAATGACGGGACAGCGGAACTTCTCGATGCGGGAGAACACGGCGTTACCAACGCGACCGAATTCAGCGGCGGCGGCAACATCCTTGTCCTTCATCTCTGCAATGTCAGCACCAGCAACGAAGCTCTTGTCTCCGGCACCAGTGACGATGACTGCATACACATCGGCATTTCCCTCCAGCTGAACGAATGCGTCGTCCAACTCCTTGAGGGTAGCGGTGTTCAGGGCATTCAAAGCCTCGGGGCGGCTAATGGTAACAGTAGCAATATGATCCTTTACATCAACCAATACGCTCATATCTTTCTCCTCTCTTACTTTGAGTAGTCAAAGAAGCCCTTGCCGCTCTTGCGTCCCAACAGACCGCCGCGAACCATCTTGCGCAGCAGGGTACAGCAGCGGTACTTGCTGTCTCCAGTCTCCTTGAACAGAACGTCCATGATGGCCACAACAATGTCGTTTCCGATGAGGTCGGACAGGGCCAGGGGTCCCATGGGGTGGTTTGCACCCAGCTTCATGGCGGTGTCGATGTCCTCGGCGGAGGCGATTCCCTCCTGCAGGATGAAGGCAGCCTCGTTGATCATGGGAACCAGGATGCGGTTCACCACGAAGCCGGGACCCTCGTTCACCTCAACGGGGGTCTTGCCCATGTTCTTGGACACCTCGATGATCTTGTCCTTTACGGAAGCGGGGGTGTTCACACCGCAGATAACCTCAACCAGCTTCATGACGTTGGCGGGGTTGAAGAAGTGCATTCCGATAACATCGTGCTTGATTCCCTTGGCAATCTCAGTCACAGACAGGGAAGAGGTGTTTGTGGCAAAGATGGTCTCTGCCTTACAAATCTCGTCCAGCTGGGAGAACAGGCCCTTCTTCACGTCCATGGTCTCCAGAACAGCCTCAACCACCAGGTCGGCATCTGCCAGGTCCTTGTACTCGCCGGCCTTCAGGTTTCCCTTCACCTTTGCGGCTGCATCGGCATCAATCTTTCCCTTGCCAACAAGCTTGTCCAGTCCAGCACCAATCTTATCGATTCCGCCCTGGGCCCACTCAAGCTTAACGTCACATACAGTAACAAGATAACCAGCAGAAGCAAATGCGTTTGCAATGCCCTGTCCCATGGTTCCTGCACCAACTACACCAACCTTAGTCATAATTATACCTCACTTTGAAACTAAGAAATAATAAACTAGAAATATTATCCAGCGGAGGGGGAGGAGAACACCTCCTCCCTCCACAAAATAATCAGCAACGATATGGTAGTAATAACACAATTCCCGGCCAAAAACAAGCCGGGCCGTGTGAGCTATACCATCTTGATGACGATGGCTGTTCCCTGACCACCACCGATACACAGTGATGCCAGTCCCAGCTTCTTTCCGGTGCGCTTCATCTCATGGATGAGGGCCACCAGAATCCTGTTTCCGGAGATTCCCACGGGATGTCCGATGGCGATGGCGCTACCATTCACGTTTGTCTTGGCCATCAGCTCAGCCTTGTCCACTCCGTGCTCCTCCACCAGCTCGTGGATGACACCCAGGGACTGGGCGGCGAAGGCTTCGTTCAGCTCCACCAGCTCCATGTCGGAGAGCTTGAGTCCGGCGTGCTTGAGGGCGTTGCGGATGGCGGGGGTGGGTCCCAGACCCATGACGCGGGGGTCAACACCGCCCTGTCCGTATCCCACAATCTCACAGAGGGGCTTCAGGTTGTGCTTCTTCACCGCATCTTCGCTGGCAACGATGACGAAGGAGGCACCGTCGTTGATTCCGGAGGCATTACCGGCGGTTACGGTTCCGTCCTTGATGAAGGCGGGCTTCAGCTTTGCCAGCTTCTCCAGGGTTGTTCCCCGGTTGGGGTACTCGTCGGTGTCGAACACGATGTCGCCCTTCTTGGAGGGAATCACCAGAGGAACGATCTCGTCCTTGAACTTGCCGGCGTCCTGGGCGGCGATGGCCTTTGTCTGTGAACCCAGGGCGAACTCGTCCTGCTCCTGGCGGGAGATGTTGTACTTCTGGGCGATGTTCTCGGCGGTGACACCCATGTGGATGTTGTAGAGGGCGTCTGTCAGGGCATCGTGGAGCATGTGGTCCTCGGCCTTCCAGCTGCCCATCTTGTTTCCGGAACGAGTGTTGGCGGGAACAAGATAGGGTGCCTGTGACATGGACTCAACGCCACCGGCCACCACAATCTCGTTGTATCCAGTCTGGATGGACATGGCGGCTTCCATGACTACCTTCATTCCGGAGCCACAGAGCATGTTGGTGGTGTGGGCGCAGACGGAGTCGGGGATACCGGCCTCCAACGAGATGGTGCGTCCGATGTTCTGGCCAAGACCTGCACCGAGGACGTTTCCGCAGATGACTTCGTCCACATCGCTGCCCTTGAGTCCTGTTTCCTCCAGCAGGGCCTTCACCACGGTGGATCCCATGACCTTGGGCTTCACGTTGGACAGGGTTCCCAGGAAGTTACCCACGGCAGTACGCTTTGCCGCTACAATATATACCTTCTTTGCTTCCATAATTTCTTCTCCAGAAATACCTGTTGTCCCCTTACGTGCTCCGCTGAATAGGGAGGGGGACAACAGGCTGTGGTTTTTTTATTGTGTAATTAGACCTTCTTCAGGATGATGGCTGTTCCCTGACCACCACCGATACACAGTGATGCCAGACCCAGCTTCTTGTCGGACTTCAGCATCTCGTGAACCAGTGTCACGATGATTCTGTTTCCAGAAGCACCAACGGGGTGACCCAATGCGATGGCTCCACCGTTCACGTTGGTCTTGCTCATGAACTCGTCCCGGTTGATGCCGTGCTCTTCCACCAGCTCGTGGATAACACCCAGAGACTGGGCGGCAAATGCCTCGTTCAACTCCACCAGCTCGATGTCAGCCAGCTTGACGCCGGCATTGTTCAGGGCGTTGCGGATGGCAGGGGTGGGTCCCAGACCCATGACGCTGGGGTCAACGCCGCCCTGTCCGATTCCGACGATCTCGCAGAGGGGCTTCAGGCCGTACTTCTTCACGGCATCCTCGCTGGCAACCAGCAGGAAGGAAGCACCGTCGTTGATTCCAGAGGCGTTACCGGCGGTCACGGTTCCGTCCTTGATGAAGGCGGGGCGCAGCTTTGCCAGCTTCTCCAGGCTTGTTCCCCGGTTGGGATACTCGTCCACGTCGAACACAACCTCACCCTTCTTGGTGGCGATGGTGATGGGCACAATCTCGTCCTTGAAGCGGCCGGAGTCAACAGCCTTGATGGCCTTCTCCTGGGATGCCATGGCGAACTGGTCCTGCATCTCCCGGGTGATGTTGTACTTCTTGGCGATGTTCTCGGCGGTGACACCCATGTGGATGTCCAGGCGAGCGTCGGTGAGGGCATCGTAGATCATGTGGTCCACAGCCTGCCAGCTACCCATCTTGTTTCCTGAGCGGGTGTTGGCGGGAATCAGGTAGGGAGCCTGTGACATGGACTCAACACCACCGGCCACAACGATGTCATTGTGTCCAGCCTGGATGGTCATGACGGCCTCCATTACAGTGCGCATACCGGAACCGCAAACCATGTTGGTGGTGTGGGCGCAAACAGTCTCGGGGATACCGGCTTCCAGGGAAACGGTGCGTCCGATGCTCTGTCCCAGACCTGCTCCCAGAACGTTACCGCAGATAACCTCGTCCACGTTCTCAGGCTTGACGCCGGCATCCGCCAGCAATGCCTTCACAACCTGTGCTCCCATCTCCCGGGGCTTTACAGATGACAGTCCACCAAGGAATCCACCGATAGCAGTACGCTTTGCACTGACGATGTAGGCCTTCTTCAATTCCATATATCTTCCTCCTAAAACTTACAACCACAGCGCCCTTGTTGTATATTTTTTTATACATACACGAGTCGGACACTGCAGAATATATACATAGTTGGTATGCTAGTATTAACTTTGGAATCTGTCAAGAATAAAAAACAAAAAAAAGTGAAAAAAAAAATATTTTTGTCGAGAATTGGATTT
>CAMGSV010000149.1 GCA_946061495.1 uncultured Spirochaetales bacterium
TCCTGGAATGTAGACTGAAATCTTTTCCTAGAATTAAAACTCGAATTTAGGGCTATATATTAAATAGTGAAAGTATTGATGGGATAAATGTATGGGAATTAAAGAATCTTAATAATAAAAAATCTTCCTATTTCGTCATGTCATATATGATGAATAAGAAACCTGAAACAAGGGAAAAAACAACAACATTCTGCAAGGAATTAATAGAACAACAACGATTGGTAATCAAAAAGAAGCAGGAGGAATATCCTGATACAGAAATCATAAAAATAAATTTGTATCTGGAATCAGAGGAATTACCGAAGTATTATATTGAAACGTATCCATCCACCAGTTGGAGTCGGCGAGACGTCATTGAGGATCATATAGATGAGCACATTGCGTCAATCCAGCTGAATTTAAATTATGAGATTACTGATATACGTGTTTTTCAATAAGTATGAAACCGGCTGCAGGGCGTTTGTAGATCATATGGAATTTTCTGAATTAGTCGAGGAGGAGTTTTGAAGAAACTTTTAAAAATCTTTTTGACCATTATTTCCCTGCTGTTATTTATACAATTGTTATTTTATTGTTATTTATATGTTGCACTTAGTTTGCGTACTGAATATCCTGGTTTATTCTATGAAGGAAATAGAACTGTGCCAGAAGAAGATATTGTTTATTTAGAAAAACTAACTATACGAGATTTAAGACAGGATAGGGTTTGGGAAGAAGATAATGAATTGTGGAAGTACTATATTTTAAAAAAATTACCTTTCCAATCCAAGAAGATGATAAAGGAAATCTTGTCAAATTATTGCAAGGACTTTTATGATAGCCATAATGCCTATGACCAGATTATATTCGTATTTTATAAAGAAGGCGGAAGAATGCCGTGGTTCTGGAATAATGATGATTTTTTCGATTTGGAATACAATTCGGATCTCATACTAGGAAGATGTTTCGTTGACAAAAAAGGGTGTAGATTTCGAGAAGGTGCTGCATGGTAGACTATGCTGACGGTAAAGACGACCCAGTAGTAACTCTGTCTGCACTCGGGCGTGGTGGAAAAAGAAATCACCGGAAGGAATGGGGCAAACCCTTGTGCATGAGATAGGCCATCAGGTGGGAATGGTGCCTGGGGAAAGGGCCCTCTCAGGACTTGCCCAGGGGAAGCACCACTACCTTGGGCTTGGCCACGTAGGCAACCACTGCCACAATGGCTGTGATTTGAAGGATGACATTGATAAGGATAATAACAAATGGAATGGCAACGCTCGTGAAAAGTCCACGTGTGTCATGTTCGGGTCGGCGAACGGCAAGGAGAGTTTCTGCAGTGAGTGTGCCATGCAGGTGAGAAAAGTTGATCTGTCAGAGGGGGTGTACTGATGAGAAGGATTATGATGATTGTGGCAGTGCTGGCTGCCATGACGGGAGCGAACGCACAGCAGGAGGATAAGGACATGGAGAAAATGATGGGAATTCGGTTTGAGCCGCATGAATGGATGGAGCTGGATCTTGACTGGAGAGAGTACGTGTGGAGTATGGAAAGGAACATCTGCACTCCATTTGTGGATGTATGGAGGAAAAGCGTGCTGAACATCAATGTTCCAACAAAAATTTTTGTGGACAGCAAGAGCCTGCATGAGGTGGTGCCAGCCATTCCGGTTAGTGGCTACACGAAAACTTCGGAAAATCGCAGATATAAATACCATGGGACACACCACTTATTGAAACTGTATATCAGCAAGGCCGGAGAAAAAGAGGTTCTTTATGAGAGCCTTGCTGTAGTTGAAAGAGAACCAGAATGGCCGGCCGATATAGATAGACACCCCATACCTAAACCTGTAGATCCGATACAGGAAGCCAAGGAGAAGGCAAAAAGAGAAAATGCGATGTCTATACCAGACGAGGAATTAGACAAGGGGCATACCCGATTTAGAAGTTTTTGTTTCACTTTCAATGCCTGCGATTATGTCAGTATGCCCCTGCAGCCTGGCAAGTACGAGGTCTACTGCACCTTCCGTGGACTTGAAAGCGAACACAAGGTGGTGGAGATTGTGTTTGAGTGAGCTGCCTCAAAGGAACGAGCCAGCCGTGCCGTGGCGGAACAGCAAGCCAAGGCCAGCTCCCAAGGAAATGACTCCACCAATAGCTCCAACCAAGAAGCAAGAGAGAATGAGAAAAACCCTGCAATTTCAAACCCACGGTGGGAGGACACAAAGGGCCAGGCAATCACCAAGGCTCTAGTTGGCGATGAAGTCTACCTTTGTGCCGATGTCACAGACATTGCTGACGGAGCCAGTGCCACCATCAAGATTGTGGAGAAGGACGCCGACGGCAAGGACGACCCAGTAACCACCCTGTCCGCTGTTGTGAGTGATGGCAGAATCAAATACCGGTGGCAGGTAAAATACACTGCAGACGACGACGATGCGGACAGCCAGAAGGAGCTTGCGGAGAAAGGCTACACCCTGCCGGAGTACGCCTTTGTGGTGGAGTGCGGTGGGGCCACCAGTGGGGAAAGTGGGGTGCTGGAGGTGCGGGGATGGATAAAGGTTAAATATGTTGATAAATCGGGAAACCCTCTGGCAAACAAAAATTATGTTGTTTATTTACTGGATGAAAAAACTTGCATTTCTGGCACTACAGATGAAAATGGCTTTGTACAAGAGGATGAGTTAAAACAAGGCAGATATTTTATCATTTTCGAGGAGTGATTATGGCGAACGTAAATACAAAGGAACTAGTAATAAAAGAGAAAACAGGAACTTGGTCACAATCAAGAAAGTTGCTCATGGAGTGTGAGAACAATCATAATAATGGATACGCCATGAAATATAGTAAGAATCTTAACAATGTGTACAAACTTATGAGATGGCTGGAAGAAAGCAACAAAAAAGCACTGATACATGTTCTTCAAGGTGGACGAGATTATAGTAATGGTGGTGTTAGATGGGATGGTGTTGATTTTGTTACAAGAGGTGTGAATCATCCCAAAGCAAAAGGAGAAGGTGGCATTTCTATAACAAAAATTTTATGGGATGATTTAATTGAAAATTGGTTTCCCACTAGTGATAGTTGTTTTGAATATCCAACAGGTATTTCAAATACAAAAGATTCTTGTGCAAATAATATTCCATTTTTAAAAGCAAATAGTACTGATATTGAAAGACAAATACAGGCACAACAAATAAAAAATGATTGTTCTAATCTGTGGCAAGTAACTGAGACTTTATTGGAAACCGAAGGAACAGGTAAATTTAATAAAGGAAATATTCTTAACAAAGCAACTGCAGTTATCGGGAAAACTATTTTTTGGGGGACAAATAATACTGATCCTAAGAACAAAGGGTACAGTTGGAAATATTTATTAACGAGTGGATGGTTTAAGTTATGAAAAAGAAATTGATTGTATGCAGTTTAATCTTTTTCGTAGGTTTCTTATATGCAAATGAGAAGTCTGTATGGGTAACTAAGGAGGATATAAATCTAAAGGAGTTCATATTAGATGAAGATGGTGTGACCCGAATAGAAACAGAAAAGTTTGAGTTGAAAGATGATTATATTCTAATAATTCGACCTATAGAAACTGTAGAAAATGACTATATTTGTCGCAGCTCACAGATATATCTTCTCAAGGATGACTCTGTGAAATTGATTGCAGAAAATATGGATGGAGGTGGTAATATTGGAAATTCAAATAAATATCATTTCAGATATGAAGGCATTGATTTTAACAATTATTTTTGTCTTACTCGTTTTGAAGGAAACTATGAAGATAAATTTAAGCCATTTGTAACACATGCCATATTTTATGAAGACTTTGAGGTCAGATTATGAAAGGAAAGCTATTTTTCTTACTGACTTTTAGTATAATTCTTGTCAGTTGTGTCAAAAGGCAGCCAGAAATACGGGCATTGGATTTTAATGACTATGTTCCCTGGGTTGACGGAGACACAAGGGAAAAATCTTTTCTCGTCAAACATCCTCCTGCTGATATAGCGGACCTTGAGGTATATCTGTCTGACTATGTACAACAAATACTTTGCGATGAATTCATCCATCAGTCTATAACCATGATAACGGACAAGTTTCCAGCTGCCAAGGAAAAATACATCGCCATTGTATTTTATAGAGTCTCCGAGGAATTGCCATGGACAATGGATGAGCAGTATACTCCCCCGCCTAATTTTGGGGATGGGAATCCAGTTGACTTGATAGGTCATTTCATATATAACATCCATACTGATGAAATGCGTTACTCATTTGTTTGCAAACGGAAGGCAGGTATTTTCAATTATGGGGAAATAACAGAAGAGATTACAGTTAGGAGAATGAACCTCGGCTACTGGGTGAGAGAGGAGATGTAGTATTGGCTGACGCTGGAATGGTGTTCATTCATGAGTTGTCAGGGCATTGCCTCCCGATGATTAGGAATGTTCAGGCAAATGTTGTGGAAATAGAAAACGTCATCCGAAGTGAAATCAAATTCGGGGTGCCTTTAAGGAAGGGGAATCCTCATGATAGCTCAATATAAGAAAAGAGTGACCATAAAGGAATTGTGTCTAGTGCTATTTGTGCTGGCGGTCACTTCCTGCTCCCATACACAAGACGTGCAAGCCATAGCAATGAATGTTCAGGAGGAGAATTCAAATATACACATAGAGCTTCTGGTTCAGAACAGAAGAGACGGTGACATCTCCATTCCCGGCAGAAATTACCAACGACACACCCAATGTGGAAACAAATTGGTTGTCCAAACTTTTACCAGTTACCAACGGGAACACTTTTTTTCCACCAGCCACGATTTCGAATATATGAGCTCAATGCCGGCTGCAACAGAGCTTGAAAGGCAGGCATTAGAATCTAGTTTGAAATATCAGTACTGTTCCATTGTTCCGTCTGGAGGATATCTTGTAATGTTTTTTACTGTAGGAAAAGAGCAGGCGTCCTCTCATCCTCCTCTAAAGACGCTAGAAATTCACCATCTGTATAGATTCGATGATGAGATAAGGGTAGCCAAGCATATCTGGCCTTTGCATGATGAGGCGGCCCTGCCTTCCTTTTACCCGCCCGATTACAGGGACTATTATGAGGATGGATGGCTATATCTTGATTCAGACGCGGCAGAGGCAGTCTCTCCCATGTGGGATGGCTCCATCTGGAAATAGTGATAGCGTATGAATATAAAACCAAGTACTGGAGTGGACAATCCGAGCATTCCGAAATATCAACAAGTGGAACCACCGCCATCAAACAAGAAATAAACGAGAGGAGGAAAAAGATGAAAGACAAAAGATTTTTGCTCTGCTTCAGTGCATTGACTGTTCTTGTGTCTGGCATGGTGAGTGCCAGAGGATACCGGGACATGACCTTGGAATACGAGCATTCCATGAGGTTGGAAAACAAGGTGATAGTCATATCATTGGAAGAGATTGCTCCAAGATTGTCGGAAAATGAAGAGTTGATAGCGAAGGGAGTTGTCTGGATTGACGGAGTTGAGCGGCCTGAATATGCCAGAGTGCTGGAAGCCCAGGAGTTTGACCAGTTGTTCTCAAAGTTCCTGGACTTGGACATAAAGGATATGGTGAATTATGGAGCAGGAGTTCCTGGGGATGGCTTTAATGTTACCATAACCATCAAGAGCCATCCAATTACAGTCTCAATTAAAACATGGACTCCTGATTACAATCCAGAAAGACGTAAGCTGGAGGAATTCTATGCAATCACCATGGACATCTTCAAGCTGTTCGGCTTGGAAGAGTTGTATTAGTGCCGGGGATGAGGTCTACCTTTGTGCCGACGTCACCGACATCGCCGAAGGAGCCACCGCCACCATCAAGATTGTGGAAAAAAACGCCGACGGTAAGGACGACCCGGTAACCACCCTATCCGCCGTTGTGAGCGGGGGTAGAATCAAATGCCAGTGGCAGGTGACCTACACCGCAGACGACGACGATGCAGACAGCCAGAAGGAGCTTGCGGAGAAAGGCTACACCCTGCCGGAGTACGCCTTTGTGGTGGAGTGCGGTGGTGCCACCAGTGGGGAGAGCGGGGTGCTGGAGG
>CAMGSV010000150.1 GCA_946061495.1 uncultured Spirochaetales bacterium
GGATAAATTCCTTGGCTGTTGAAGAATAACCTTCAGCATTTTTATGAGAACCATAGTCCATTGCCATAGTATTCTGTTCTCCATCTCTAAGATTAGCAAATGTTCCGTCGGCTTTTTTAGCATCATCATTGAAGCCGAAGCGGTTCACGCCGGGAGCGGCACCGCCACCTCCTCCACCACCCATGCCCTTTCCTCCGGCTCCCAGATGGGCGTAGCCGTGGAGGGCAGATTTGAACTTCTGGCCAGCCCGGTACTTTGCCTCCGCTCCCATGGCCTTCAATCCTGCACCGAGCTGTCCTGCTTGTGTATGTCCCTTGGCCGCAGCTTCTCCCATGGCCGTCCGTCCTGCCGCCCTCATGGCGGCCATGGAGCCGCTGGCGTTCACCGCACCACGCACGGCAGCAGGAACACCTTGGGTAGCAAGAGCAGTAGCTCCACCTGCAACAGCTGTAGCACCACGGACCGCAGCATTCCCTACCGCCATGGCCGTCCCCATAGCTGCCACCATTTCTCCCATAGAAAGCTGGGGCTGCCCTGTCATAAGAGCAACTGCCAACTTTGGAGCAGATTGAGTCGGCATCCAGGTGAGGATGATGATGAAGAATACGTACGCAAAGGTGGTCAGGTTGAAGCCGGCCCCCTCCCCGATGGTTGTGATGGCCATGTCCAGGAAGGCGGACAGCCCGAACCACATACACAAGGTAATCATCACCAATTTAGCAGCCTGGCCCAGCAGCGACGGCATCACCTTAGCGGCCACGTCCTTGAACTCCTCCATCAGGATGAAAGGCAAGCACACCGACCCGACGCTCACCACGATGGTGAACTCCACGATGCAGGCCACATACTGGATGCAGCTGAACACCATTGCCAGAACTATGGCCAGCATGGAGATGAAGGTCAGAAGCATGTCCCAGATCCGCCGCACAGGAAAATCCAGGACACCTTTTGTCTTGGCCATGCTGCGGGTGATGAAGTTCCTGTCCTCCTGGTTCGCCTCGTAGTTGGCCTGCCACTCCTCGTCAACACTAGTCCACTCCTTCTCCCACATGATCTGGGCGGAGAGCAGCGCGATCCTCAACATGGCGTTGGGAGACAGGTAGGCTGACCCCACGTTCACCCCGTCAATTTCTGCATTAAGATAAATGTTTTTCAGGATGTATTTATCAGCAAGGCTCAGGTCCTCCACCTCGTTGCCATCCTTGTCCACCGGGGCGAGCACCGTGCGGATGGCCTCCAGCGTCCGCCTCTGGCTCGAGTCGTGCTGGTTGCGACGAGCCTCCGTAATCCTGTCCACCTCCTGCTCAAAGACCTGGTCATCCAACAACCGCTCCGGCTGGTAAGTTGAGGGACTCCCCTGGTTCCAGATATCAGCAGCAGCAACGGCTTTTCTGTCCTGGCTCAATTCCGCCAGCACCTCCCCAGCAATTGCCTCCTCCTGCTCCTTGACAATCTGATCCATCTTGCGCAGGAATTCCGCCAGCTGGGCCGTCACCATTCCCACCGTAGCCCCCGATGCAGCCGTTCCCATGCCGGATGAGAAGGATTTCAACCTTGAACAAAGCATAGGATAGGCATTGATGATGAAGATGAAGAAGAGCATCTTGGCAATCATACCGATGACCCCCTTCTGAGTCTCCATGAAGCCAAAGGCAATCTTGACGCAGGTCCACAGTATGGCCGCAAACCCCAAAATCGTTCCAATGGTTCTGGCTATGGAGATGAAGTACACCCCTGTATTGGCAAAATAATCGATGACCTGCATTACGGGCAGGTCTATCCACTTCGGCATGTCGTACCTCCTTAGAACATGGAGTCCTGCTGCTCACGGGTGACGCTCTCCATCTTGAGCCTCGCCTTTGCTTCCATATCTTGCATTTCCTTTTCATCGTTAATAGCTTGCTGCCACGCAGTCTGGGCAGAGGCTTGATTCAAAGCTGCCTCCAGTTCAGATAATCCAATTCTGTTTTCACGGAGCAAAACCAGAATCTGCTGCAGGAATTCCTTCTCCGTATGCTCCTCCCCGGTGGTGGCTTGACTGACAATCTCATTTGACAAAGCCAGATCTGCTTCTGTTTGCATGGCGATGGCCTCCTCTGTGGCAGATGCCATAATTTTGGAGGAAACTTCTTTCAGCATCAGCTTCTTCTGCTGCATGTAGGTGTAGTTCCGGGGAGAAATCCCGTACTTCTGCCAGATGGCCCGACGTTGATCCTCATTAAGACCATTCACCAGGGCATCGGCGGCATAATCCCAGCTGTTCTTGAATTCCTTCCCCACACCTTTCAAAACAGAAGCCAAGTCCTTGTCATTGTTTCCTGCTCCCACCAGGTCGGCCACCGTAAAGGACATGCCTCCCACAGAATATTGCTTGGTGGTAAAAATTTCCTCGATTTTGCGAATGTTAGTCAGCTGCTTGTTTACACTACGAGTAACATCTTTAATCTCATCTCTAAAATCCAAGTCTCCATCCCACTGGATGTTGTCCAGATCCCAGCTTTTTGCTTGTTCCAGATAAAACTGGTACTGCTGGTAGGCCTGCTCCACCTGCTTGATGGTGTTCATCACCATGTCGTAGCTGGAATACAGCTGGTCTATGGCGGCAAGCCAGTTGGTCACGTCCATGACCGGATACCCCTGGGCCATTGACACAGATGGCAGACAAAACAACACACTACACAGCATCAGCAGCTTCCGAACTAAATTCCTCATCTCAATCCTCCTTGTCCCTGCACAAGATGGCTGTAATCCACCTTTTTTGCATCAAGAATTTCCCGTGACAAATCCCTGCCACTGTTGCGACCGTATTTTGCCTCGATGGCATCCAGGATCTTGTGGTCCTCCTTGCTGTTGGTCAGCAGCGCCAGCTGGACAGCATCGAGATCCAGCTGAAAAAGCCTCGTCCCTTGGGATGACTTGTAGTAGTAGTCCCGCTTCTTGCGGCACCGCCGGGTGTCCGCCAGGAGGGAGATCTCGCTGTCATCCAAACCAAAGAGTCTGTATGCTTCCTTCACCATCTTGGTGGTGGCCTCCTCGTTGGGCAGATACACCTTGCTGGCACATTGGCTAATAATGGTGGAAGCAATAGGAGAATTAGCAGCATCTTCAAGTTCCTGTGTGGCAAAGATTACAAAGACATTTTTCTTTCTGAGAGTTTTAAGCCACTCTGCAATTTTTCTGGCAAAAATGTCGTTTTTTAGGAAAACCCAAGCCTCATCCAAAATCAACAATGTAGGTCTTCCATCAAAGGACTTCTCGCAGTGATGGAACAGGTACAGCAAAGCCGGTGTCACCGCTGCAGAACCCATGGCCATAAGGGTTCCCATCTCGAACATTGTCCATCCTTTCAAATTTTCAAGTCCGCCAGATTCTTGTCCACTCTTGTCAAACAAGTTGCCGTACTGTCCGCCAAGCATATAGGGAGTCAAGGCATCTCGAATGACCTCCTGGCGAGTCTCTGGATCCTGATAGTCGCAGTAGTTCCAGAAACTGGTCAAATCTCGCTGCTCGGCAGGCTTCTCCGCCAGAAGTTGTAAGGCTTCAGTAATTGACTTTCTCATCAGGGGTGTTATCACTACATTTTGTTCCGTCAGCAAGCACTCCACAAATTCTGTTGCCCAGCGACGTTCAAGCTCATCATCAACACCCTTCAAAGGATGGAAAGAAATGTCATCCTTTCCCGGCTCCATGTATGAGCCACCAACTGCCATGGTCAGATTTCTCGCTGACAAGTCCTTGTCAAAAATGATGACCTGGCTACGTGGATACTTGAGCCACTGCACCTCCAGCAGCGACAGGTACGTGGACTTTCCCGCTCCCGTAGGTCCCGAGCACCAGTGGTGTCCCACATCTGTTGTATTCAAATTAAGAAAAAATGGAATTCCCGCCGCAGTGGAGCAGATGACATGGGGAGCATCATTCCCAGAGACGGTGCCAAGAAAATTGTTTTTCCTCATACCACCCCATACAGAGCTGATGGGAATAGCATGGCTCATATTGGTGGTGGAGACAAACAAACTTCGTGTATTTGCATACACATTGCCGGGCTGCATGGACAGGAACGACTGCAGGGCGTTGTGGGTCTCCTCCTTCACGGCGAACCCGCAGGTGCCGATGATTCCAGCAATGTATTTTGTTTTTTCTTCCGCCATTTCCAAATCCTCGTCCCACACCTGGACGGTGGAGATGTAGTCACCAAATCCACACACACCCATAGTAGCTTGAGCCTTGGCAGTGGCGGCATCTGACTCCTGGGCAATAGAGCCGGAATTCTCCCTGTTGGACTGAATCTTGGCGGTGGCCTCCAGCACCCATTGACCCAAAGACTTCCGGGCCGAGTGGAACTTCTTCTCCGCCTTGTCAATCCTCTTTATGGCCTCTTCCTTCGAGAGTGTCATGAACCGGATGCTCCACCGTAGCTCGCAGTCGGCGTTGTTCAATGCGTCGAACATGGCGGGGATTGTCGCAGAGGGAAAATCCGAGACCGTGAGGATCGGGATATAGTGCCGCCCGAGCCGCATCGGCTGGGATGTCTCAAGGTCGCAGTCAGTGACGCACCTGTCCAGGAATAGCTTGTAGTCCTCCGGCAGGACCATCTTGTGCCAGTCCAAGGAAACAGAACTGTGCAGGAAGGCCAGAAGCTCGTCGCTGCCAAGCCTCCTCAGGTACATGGCCTGTCCGATGATGCCTGCAATTTTCCCCGTCTCCATACGGAAATTTTTCAGCTGATTTTCAAACAAACTTATATCAAGACTTCCAGCTTGACTTGTATTCCCTGATTTGTAGAAAAAGCCCTTTGATTTTTGCTGGATTTCAGGAGGGAGCTGATAGGTAAACGTTAAATAATAGCGATTTTCATAATGAGACTTTATGTAGGAAAAATTAAGTTCCCGCTGCCGCTCCACCAGGAAACCTGCCATGCTGGTGAACTTTGAGCCAGGATACTCGTTGGAAATGCGCCGATGGAGATGGAACTGGAATGCCCAGCCTTCTCCCAGCTGCATTGCACAGTTATTGAACAAGGCAGCCACTGCATTGACCCGT
This sequence comes from uncultured Spirochaetales bacterium, assembly GCA_946061495.1. GTDB lineage: Bacteria > Spirochaetota > Spirochaetia > Treponematales > Treponemataceae > Treponema_F. Next base: position 5,044 of record CAMGSV010000150.1, read on the forward strand.
GCTGCAGAACAGGAGTCTAAGTCAGGAGCTACAAACTCATAACTACAACTGATAGCTCCATTTTTCAGCAAAACAACTCCATCTTCCACCATCAAAACCCAAGGACAAAGGGAGGAAAGTCTCTGTCCCTTGTTTTTATATACACTCATTTTTGCCGGATTGAAAACAGGAGTTTGCTTTTTTTTCTTACCTTCTTTATCCATGATATACCTCCGATTGCCCAAGATTTTCCACCACAAAGTTCACAAGATAAGGTTCTCCTTTACACATGAACCTTACCACAGCGAATGCCACCACCCCAACAATAATGCACCACACTGATACCAGCGTAGCAAGTACCGTAGTCACCATCATAATAAGCACAAATGCCAACTCTCCTATCCCCATAAATTGGATGGGATGTAAAAGACTTTTGTGTACTTCCACCTGATAATCAAACAATGACTCTTCCACTTAAAACTCCATCAAAAAAACTGACAGGGCTTGTGACCTTCAGTTCCACCCTGCCAGTCTCTGCTACCTTAGTTAGGTGATACTCCAAGGAAGTAGCTGGTGATACCCGCAGCAGAACCAATACCAATAACAGCGATTACCCAGGGCATGACCTTCTTGATGGCACTAGCCCCCTCTCCCTGCGCATTTGCCCAGGCAATGACTGCAAAGCAGATCATCAGGGCGATGCACATGATGACAGCCACAGTCTTTCCGCTGAACAGGTCCATCACAAGCCCGGCCTTGTCCTCAAGCTCGCTGATTGTCCCCGAACTTTGCGCAATGGCCGCCATAGTTGAAAGAACGAGCAAACTAATCAGACAAAAAAGAAATTTCTTTAGAAAACCTCTTCTTTTTTCTTTTTCAGTCAACACAACCTTTTCATTTGCCATTACCTTTCCTAAACCAATTCCTTGAGTTACTACTTTACTCATTACATACTCCCATAAAAAGTCAACGAGCAAGTCGACTTTCTATATCTATTTAATTAGCAG
>CAMGSV010000151.1 GCA_946061495.1 uncultured Spirochaetales bacterium
ACTTTTCAAAAATCAGAGAATAACCTCCCCCAGCCCATGTTAGGGATTGGAGGGGCGGTAAAGCCGTTCCCCTAGTCTTTTAAAACAAAAAAAGGGGAACACACAGCCGAATCTGCTCAGGAGCTGCGGTTCCCCAGTTTTGGAATATATCATGGTGCCAGGCAATGCATCCTGCACCAGTGGGTTCCAAAGATTAGAATGTGGTTTTTAAATCTAGCTTGCCGTCTGCAAGGTGCATGACCCAAAATAACTAAACTGGCCCATCAACAGAAAGGAGGCCACTGGAGGTGTCATGCAAAAAGTATGCAGCACCGCTGTTAAGCCAGCTTCTGGAAGGGCATGTCCGTGAGGACTGCCCGCTTCATCTCAGGTGCACCAATAAAGCCGATGCGAGTGCCGTCAATGTCTGCCGCCGTCACATCCTCGGCATTCTCGTGGCCATTGCCACCGAAAACCACCTTGAATGTACCGAAACGGTCCAGCTTAATCTTGGCACCACGCCGCAAATGCTTGGGCATCGCATTCAAAAGTCCCTCCAGCACAGCCTTCACGTCTGTGGGAGTCATTGACGTGGCATAGGAAATCTCTTCCGCCAGCTCGTCAATACCAATCTCATCGCTATACACTGGAGCCGGATAGAATTTCTCCTGGCTCCTGTCTTGCGGGTTCTTTCTTATAATAATCTTGTATTTCATCATTATCTCCTAGTTTGTATATATTTTTTTTACAGTAATTCCACAAATGAAAGTCCTTCCCTATACATGTAAAAGAGCAGATCCGAAGTCATCCCATCCGGGAACTCCCGGCACAGGCACCGCACACTGCAAGCCACCTGCACCACCTCCACTATACACCTATCCCTCCACAACGTCAAGTTTCCTAAGTGCGAATCTCCCTCAAAAAGCAAACCACCATCCCCCGCCAAATTTTCCACTGGAAATGCATCCAATTTCCAGTACAAATTGCACCAACTTCCAGTGGAAATTCACCCCCATTTCCAGTGCAAATTCAACCGATTTCCAGTATAAATTCCAGCGGAAAGGGCACGGGAAGGCGGACATGCTTTTCTTCCGTGGCGGATGGGGAGCTTTGCTTCCAGCCGTGCGCGGTGCCGTTCTTACCATGAAAACAATTCGCTTCTGACAATTTTCGGCAGGAAAAACACAAGACGTAGCGTTATATGACACACTAGATGTGATACAATGAAATAGTTTTTTTACGCAAGAGTGCAGGAGGCGTTTGCAGAGTGATTTTTAATGCAGCGGGAATGAAGGAATGAACCGCTCCCTGTATATGGAAGCAAAGAAAAGCGGGGAGACATTGAAAGAGACAAGGCAGTGTATGACGGTGCGAAAGGGGGATGGGTGATTAAAGAAAGTGAATAATTAGTATATAATAGCTTTATCGCCTGTTTTTAAGGAAAAGAAATGAAGAAACTTGAACGAGATTTTTAAGCACAGCGGAAAAGAAACTGGTCATCTTCTTGCAAGTCATAATATTGCGAGCAGTGACGCTTGAGCCGATACGGAGGAAACCAACCATGAGCCTGAGTGCCAGCATAAACGAAAAAGCCGCCCTGATCTGGGCGATTGCCGATAAATTAACTGGGGTATATAAGCCCCATGAATACGGAGAAGTCATTCTCCCTCTGACCGTGATCCGCCGCTTTGACTGCATTCTTGCGGATACAAAGGACGCTGTTCTGGAAAAATACGAATCGGTCAAGACGCTTCCTATGCGTGATGTGCTGCTGCGTAATGCCGCTGGCGGGCTTGCGTTCTATAATACAAGCAAGTTCACCTTTGAAAAGCTTCTGGACGATCCCGACAACATCGAAGCGAATTTCCGTGACTATCTGAACGGCTTCTCCGAGAATGTTCAGAACATCATCGAGAAATTCAAGTTTGACGGACACATCACCACAATGGCAAACAAGGGCATCCTCTATATCGTCATCAAGGAATTCACCTCCCCGAAAGCGAACTTGCACCCCGATGCCATTTCAAATCTGGAGATGGGCTACATCTTTGAGGAAATCATCCGCAGATTTTCAGAAGCGCACAACGAGGACGCCGGACAGCACTACACGCCCCGTGAAGTGATCCGCCTGATGGTCAACATCCTGTTCTATGATGATAACGACATTCTTTCTGGCAGCAATGTCGCAAAGACAATCTATGACCCTGCCTGCGGTACGGGCGGCATGCTCTCTGTTGCGGAAGAATACCTCCACGAGCTGAACGGATCCACCGAGCTTCTTGCATTCGGGCAGGAGCTGAACGACCAGACGTTCGCTATTTGCAAAGCGGATATGCTCATCAAGGGCAACAACGCCGACTTCATCAAGGACGGCAACACCCTTTCCGATGACCAGTTCGAGGGACAGACCTTTGACTACATCATCTCCAATCCTCCCTTCGGACGTGAGTGGAAGAATGAAAAAACAAAAGTTGAAGCCGAGGCAAAACGTGGATTTGCTGGCAGATTTGGTGCAGGACTGCCTGCTGCATCCGACGGACAGATGCTGTTCCTGATGACTGCCATCTCCAAGATGAAAGCGCCCGCACAGGGCGGCAGCCGTATTGCGATCATTCACAACGGTTCTCCGCTGTTCACCGGTGATGCTGGCAGCGGTCCGAGCAATATCCGCAAGTACATACTGGAGAACGACCTGCTGGAAGCAATCATCGCCCTGCCGAATGATATTTTCTACAACACGGGCATTGCCACCTACATCTGGGTGCTGTCCAATAAAAAGGCCGGCACAAAGCGTGAGGGCAGGGTGCAGCTGATCAATGCAAACGGGCTCTTTGAGAAGTGCAGAAAGGCCCTCGGCAACAAGCGCAACGACATCCCCGAAAGTGCCATTGCAGAAATTACACAACTGTACGGCGATTTCAGAGAAAGCGACATCAGTACGATTTTCGATAACGAGGACTTCGGCTATACCAAAATCACGGTGGAGCGTCCGCTGTGTGATGAAAGCGGCGAGCCGATTCTGAAAAAGGGCAAGAAACAGAGCGATTCATCTTTGCGTGATACGGAGAGCGTACCGCTGAAGGAGGACATCGACGAGTATTTCAGCCGTGCGGTGCTGCCCTTTGCCCCTGATGCGTGGATTGATGCCAAGAAATCCACCGTGGGATATGAAATCCCGTTCACACGCTATTTCTACAAGTACGAAGCCCCAAAGCCCTCCGCAGAAATCATGGCGGAGATTTTAGAGCTGGAAAAGGAGCTTGACGGCAGTCTGGCGGAGGTGTTCGGCGATGACTGATATGAACAAACAGATACACTATGTGCTGTACCATTCCGACGAATCGGATGTAGCTGTAAATGCCGTACTACAGAATGACAGTATATGGGTCACGCAGAAGGCAATGGCGGATTTGTTTGATGTGAATATTTCATCTGTAAGCAGACATTTAAGGAATATATTCGAAGAGGGTGAACTCGATGAAAAAGTGGTTATTGCAAAAATTGCAACAACCACTCAACACGGAGCAATAGAGGGAAAAACACAGACAAAGGATGTGAATTTCTACAACCTCGACGCCATCATCTCTGTCGGTTATCGTGTCAACTCCCGTCAGGCGACAAAGTTCCGCATCTGGGCAACCGGCGTTCTGAAAGAATATATGATAAAAGGCTTTGCAATGGACGATGAACGCCTGAAGCAGGGCGAGGCGGTATTCGGCAAGGATTATTTCCGTGAACTCCTTGAAAGAGTTCGCTCCATTCGTGCAAGTGAACGCAGAATATGGCAGCAGATCACAGATATTTTCGCAGAGTGCAGCATTGACTATGACAAGCACGCAGAAGTCACAAAGCGTTTCTATGCAACAGTGCAGAACAAGTTCCACTTTGCAATCACAGGACAGACTGCCGCAGAAATACTATATACATCCGCTGACCGTGAAAAAGACAATATGGGGCTGTCCACATGGAAAAATGCACCCGACGGACGTATTCTGAAATCCGGTGGACTTCCTGCAAACCTTTCCCGTGATGATTTTTTTCTTGGAGTTTCTAAGCCTGTGAACGAAGAGCTTGCAAAACTTTTCATTCGTTTGGACTTGATGGAGCAGACTGGCTACGGAGTTCCCCTTGTAACAAAACACTATGGGAAGGCTGCCTTTGAATTCTTGGATTTCTTTTTGCGGGTAACCATTCCCTTTGCCTTTGAGTTGGAAAGTGAACCCCAAAGTGAACCCCAAAGTGAGCCCCAAAATGAACCCCAAAGTGAACCCCAAAGTGATTCAAAAATCAGGGAAAAAATCATAAATGAGATTAAGGAAAACCCCAGAATCACAAAAGAAGAACTTTCCAAGAAGTTTGGACTTTCTCTTTCAACAATAAAGAGAAAGCTTTCAGAGATGAAAGACATTGTTTCCTTTGAAGGCGCCAGCAAGTCTGGCCACTGGGTCGTGCGGGAGGAGAACAGAGGTGAGAGGTGAGAGAAATGGAGGAAAGCACAATGCGTGAAATGAAGGACAGCGGCATTGAATGGATGGGGGAGATTCCTGTTGGGTGGGAATTAAATAAAATTGGCTGTGTTTATGATGAACGCAACGTAAAGGTGAGCGATAAAGATTATGCCCCTTTATCTGTAACGAAACAGGGAATAGTTCCACAGCTTGAAACCGCCGCTAAAACGGACAATGGTGATAACAGAAAGCTTATTAAAAAAGGTGATTTTGTAATCAACAGCCGTTCTGATAGACGAGGTTCTTGTGGCATTTCAGAATACGACGGCTCCTGTTCGTTGATAAATACTGTATTAAAGCCAAGAAAAAACATGTGCAGTGCGTATTATAGCTTTGTATTTCGTTCTGAATGTTTTGCTGACGAGTTTTACCGCTGGGGAACAGGAATTGTAGATGATTTGAGGTCTACAAAGTGGTCAAATATGAAGAACATTTACATTCCCTTTCCCCCATTAAAAGAACAGCACCGCATCTCCACCTACCTCGACACCACATGCGAAAAGATCGACAGCATCATTGCACGGCAGCAGGAGGTCTTGGAAAAGCTAAAAGCCTATAGGCTCTCCGTCATTACCGAGGCAGTCACAAAGGGACTGAATCCCGATGTGAGGTTGAAGGATAGTGGGGTTGAGTTTTTAGGTGAAGTCCCTGAAAATTGGGAAGTATTAAAATTCGGAAGATGTATTACGATAAAATCTAATTTAGTGCCACCTGAAAATTATTATGATTATCCGCAAATCGCTCCTGATAATATTGAAAAAAACTCTGCAAAATTACTTGACCATAAAACTGTCAAAGATTCAGGTGTTATCAGTTGGAATCATCTGTTTTTCAAAGGTCAAATCTTATATTCAAAAATTCGACCATTGCTCAACAAGGTGATAATTGCTCCGTTTGACGGATTGTGTAGTGCGGATATGTATCCCATTGAAACAGAAAATAACAGCAAATTTATTGTGTATGTGATTTTGGCTGATTATTTTTCAGCACAAGTAGGATTAGTAACTGAAAATAGAGTGAAGATGCCCAAGATAAATCAAAATGAATTATCTGGAATTATTGTTGCAATGCCCAAATTGGAAGAACAACAGCAAATCGCCGACTACCTCGACAAAAAATGCTCCGCAATCGACTCAGCCATCGCCAAAAAACAGGCGATCATCAAAAAACTCACCGCATATAAAAAATCCCTCATTTATGAGGTTGTGACGGGAAAGAGAGAGGTGTAACTATGGATAGTGTACAATAAAGTTCGCAAAATGGGGTAGAAAAAAGCCATTGAAAAATCCAGAATGTTGGTTCCCACACTAACAAAAAAAGGACAAGGAGAAGGTCGCCGCAAGACTGAAGCTCATCTGGCAGGCTCCCGACGAGAAGTCGGCGAGGGCCATGAAGGCGGCCTTCTGCCAGGAATATGAAAAGTCGTTTCCTAAAGCAGTTGAATGTCTTGAGGAGGGTTTTGAGGATTCCATTCAGTTCTATGCCTTCGAGGAACTGGACAGCCGCAAGATTTCAAGCACGAACAC
>CAMGSV010000152.1 GCA_946061495.1 uncultured Spirochaetales bacterium
GTCTGTCCCCGTGTCGCCGTAGCGCTGAGACAGTAGCCGGCATCGGAGGTAAAGCCCGTCTTGATGCCGTTGCAGCCCTCATAATGCTTGATCAGCTTGTTGGTGTTGGTCAGGCCGAACTCCTTTTCCTTGCCCGGAAGACCTACGGTGATAGTGCTCTGCCAGGTGGTGAACCATTTGTGAGTTTCTTCATGCTTATACAGCTCTTTTGACATCCCACCATCGAAGAGATTTATGTAGCCCTCCATCAGGAAATTCCAACACTCTCCAAGTCCACCGTCTACAACACACTCAAAATCCTTGTGGAAGCTGGCGTGGTGCATGACCTCATGATTGAGAGCACTGAGATGCGGTATGACATCATCACTGAATTCCACGGCCACTTCAAGTGCGAGGACTGTGGCAAGATTCACAACTTTGGCATAAAGCTTGAGGACGTGGCCTTGAGCGGTTTGAACAGCTTTCTGATAAAGCAGAAGGATGTGTATTTCAAAGGAGTCTGTCCAGACTGCCTTTCAAATAAAGAAATCTCACAGGAGGAAATGTAAACATGGAAGAAAAAAGATGTCCCGTCACGGGCATGAGTGCCGGCATGACCGGCTCTGGCCATCCCCACTCCGAACCACCCCACCACAATCCGGTGGTGGCAGGACGGGGAACCACCAACAAGGACTGGTGGCCCAACCAGCTGGATTTGGGCGTGCTGCGGCAGAATTCATCCCTCAGCGACCCCATGGACAAGGACTTTGACTATGCCCAGGAATTCAAGAAGCTGGACCTGGCCGCCGTCAAGCAGGATATCTTCCAGCTGATGACCACTTCCCAGGACTGGTGGCCCGCCGACTACGGCCACTACGGCCCCCTGTTCATCCGCATGGCCTGGCACAGCGCCGGCACCTATCGGGTGGGGGACGGACGGGGCGGTGCCTGCGACGGAACCCAGCGGTTCGCCCCCCTCAACAGCTGGCCGGACAACGCCAACCTGGACAAGGCTCGCCGCCTCCTGTGGCCCATCAAGAAGAAGTACGGCAAGGCCCTCTCCTGGGCGGACCTGATGATTCTGGCGGGCAACTGCGCCCTGGAGTCCATGGGCTGCAAGACCTTCGGCTTTGGCGGCGGACGGGAGGATGTGTGGCAGCCCCAGGAGGACGTGTACTGGGGCTCCGAGAAGAAGTGGCTCGACGACAACCGCTACACCGGCGACCGAAAGCTGGACAATCCCCTGGCCGCCGTCCAGATGGGTCTGATCTACGTGAACCCGGAGGGCCCCAACGGAATGCCCGATGCCGTGGCCTCTGGCCGGGACATCCGCACCACCTTCGGCCGAATGGGTATGGACGATGCGGAGACGGTGGCCCTCATTGCAGGAGGCCACACCTTCGGCAAGACCCACGGCGCAGGAGACGCCGCTAATGTGGGGCCGGAGCCGGAGGGAGCCACCATCCAGGAAATGGGACTGGGCTGGCAGAACACCTTCGGCAGCGGCAAGGGGGGCGACACCATCACCAGCGGCATTGAGGGAGCCTGGAAGCCCAACCCCACCACCTGGGACATGGGCTATCTGGAGACCCTGTTCAAGTACGACTGGAATCTGGTGAAGAGCCCCGCCGGCGCCTACCAGTGGGTTCCCACTGATCCGGAGGCCGCCAAGACCGTGGTGGATGCCCATGACCCCACCAAGACCCACGCCCCCATCATGACCACCGCCGACCTGGCCCTGCGCTACGACCCCATCTACCAGCCCATCGCCAGGGACTACCTGGACAACCCGGCCAAATTCCATGATGCCTTCGCCCGAGCCTGGTTCAAGCTCACCCACCGTGACATGGGGCCCCACTCCCGCTACCTGGGGCCGGAGGTTCCCGCCGAGGAGCTCATCTGGCAGGATCCCGTCCCCGCCGTGAACCACCCCCTGGTGGAGACTGCCGACGTGGCTGCCCTGAAGGAGAACATCCTTGCCAGCGGCCTCACCGTCTCCCAGCTGGTGGCAACAGCCTGGGCCTCCGCCTCCACCTTCCGTGGCTCAGACAAGCGGGGCGGCGCCAATGGAGCGAGAATCCGATTGGCTCCTCAGAAGGACTGGGAGGTGAACCAGGGCTTCCAGCTGGACAAGGTGCTGGAGACCTTGGAAAGGATTCGCAGCGAGTTCAACGGAGCCCACGCTCCCAAGCAGATTTCCCTGGCGGATCTGATTGTCCTGGGTGGAGCGGCTGGCATCGAGGAGGCCGCCCGGAAGGCAGGCTGCCAGGTGACGGTTCCCTTCATCCCCGGCCGTACCGACGCGACCCAGGAGCAGACCGATGTCCGCTCCTTCGCCGCGCTGGAGCCCAAGGCCGACGCCTTCCGCAACTACCGCAAGGCCGGCACCAACCTGGACGCTGTTTCCGACGAGGAGCTGCTGGTGGATCGTGCCCAGCTTCTGGGACTCACCGCCCCGCAGATGACCGTCCTGCTGGGCGGCCTGCGGGTGCTGGAGGTGAACCACAACCAGACCACGGAGGGTGTCTTCACCAACCGTCCCGGAGCGCTCACCAACGACTTCTTCGTGAACCTGCTGGACATGGCCTATGAGTGGAAGCCCATGGAGGGAGACCCCAGCCGCTTCCAGGGCATTGCTCGTGACACCGGCAAGCCCACCTGGACCGCCCGTCGTGCCGACCTCATCTTTGGCTCCAACTCCCAGCTGCGGGCACTGGCGGAGGTCTACGCCTGCGACGACGCCCAGCAGAAGTTCCTGGCAGACTTCATCGCCGCCTGGAACAAGGTGATGAACGCCGACCGGTTCGACGCGCGGTAAATTCCACTGCACAACGGGGTGACGGGCAGCCTGCCTGCCACCCCTTTTTTTCAGCATTGACTGCGGTCCAACTCCACCACCTCCCCACACGTACAAAGCCAGCCGCTTTTTCATCATGAAAATACTTTGCAAAGAAACTTCATATCGGTATACTGTCCTCAATATTATATTTGGAGGCATTAGAATGCTTAAGAGAACATTGGCCATACTCGCCACACTCATGGTGATTTTCCCCGTGGTTGCTGGCGGAAAGAAGGACGCACCGGCACAGGATGTGTCCTCACTGGAAAAAATCAAGGCGGCAGGAAAGATCATCCTGGGAACCTCCGCCGACTATCCTCCCTATGAGTTCCATGCCCTGATTGACGGCAAGGACACCATCGTGGGATTCGACATCGAGCTGGCAAAGGAGATTGCCAAGGATTTGGGCGTTGAGCTGGAGATCAAGGACATGAGCTTTGACGGCCTGCTGGCAGCCCTGGTGTCCGGCAATGTGGACATGGTTATTTCCGGCATGACCCCCACCGAGGAGCGCCGCCAGAACGTGGACTTCTCCGACATCTACTATCAGGCTGTCCATGGGGCCGTCATCCGGGTTGCCGACGTGGACAAGTACGGCAACGACCCCGCCTCACTGAAGGACGTGCTGATTGGAGCCCAGCGGGGCGCCATCCAGGTGGGAATCGCCAAGGAGCAGATCAAGGGTGTCACCGGTGCCGCACTGGACAACAACCATCCCCAGGTGAAGGAGCTGGGCGCCCTGCCCGACTTGATTATGGAGGTGAAGAACAACAAGATTGAGGCGGTCATCGCCGAGCTTCCCGTGGCAGACGCCTACGTAAAGCGCAATCCTGACCTGACCTTGGCCCTCTACTCCTTCAGCGACAACGAGGGCGGCTCAGCCGTAGCTGTGAAGAAGAACAGTCCTGAGCTGGTGGAGGCCATCAACGCCACCATCGCCCGCCTGGTTGCCGAGGACAAGATCAACCAGTACGTGGGCGAGGCCAGCCTCCTGGCAGACTCACAGTAGCCAATGCGAACCGGCAGACAACCAACTGCCGGTACAAAAAAGCCCTTGGCAGGAAAACTCCTCCACGGGCTTTTTTTATATCATTTCTGTTGTCTCGTATAAGAACAAAGAAGTGGTGCACCTCACGGTGCCCCCTTCAGGACAGCCTTCTTCATTATGAACCAGCCCCACGCTGCTGGCATACCACCAACTACTGGGTCATGGCCAGGGCCTCGGAAATGCTGAAGGCCCGGTCTCCAATCTTTTCGATGTTACGCACCAAATCGATGTACAGCAGCTCTGTCTTTACATCGGCACCACTTTCCAGACGCTTCCTCGCCACCTTCTTCAGCTTCTTCCGCAAGTCGTCTATCTGATCCTCCAACACCTGGGCCACCGCCAGCTGCTCCTCGTTCAGATGCTTGTTGATGTTCTTGCGGATAAAATCCAGGAAGTAGCGGGCCAGCTCAAGGTACGGCTGCAGCCGCTCCATGTCCTCCGTGGCAAACTGCATCTCCTTCTCGACACTGCGGGCCAGCAGCACACCGATGGAATAGCAGTCGTCAGTCATGTTCTCCAAATCGTCCACAATCCGCAGCATCACCGACACATTGTTCTTCAGCTTGTCGCTCATAGGCAGCTGTGAGCAGCGAACGAGATAGCTTGTCAGCTGCTCCTTCATCTGGTCCGCATAATTTTCATCCTGGGTGAGGATTTCCATCTCCTGACTCACAAAGTCCATGGTTCGCTGCTGAAAGCCGAGGGAGATTCGGTCAAACATACGGGTAACCACATCCGTCATGTCCTCGATTTCCTTCTCCGCCCGAATCACGTAGGCAACAGCGTTCTCCTTGGCGCCAGTCTCCACAAAATCAAGGCGATACACACCAGCTGCCTCGTCTGCCTTGGGCTTGATGAGCCATTCCGTCAGGGCGGCAATCTGGTGAGCAAAGGGTAGGAAAATCAGGGTGTTGATGACATTGAATACGGTGTGCAGCATGGCGATGTGATAGGTGATGTGCTGCTGCACGGGACCCGGCACCAGTGCATCCACCAGCAGCAGCAGGGGATGCAGCAGGATGGCCGCCCAGATTGTTCCCGTCACGTTGAACAGCACGTGGATGAGGGCAGCCCGCCGGGCGTTCACCTTGGTACCCCAGGCAGCAATCACCGCATCCACCGTGGAGCCGATATTGCTACCCAGCACCATGGCAGCGGCAAACTCCCAGGGCAGCAGGCCGTTGTGAGACATGGTGAGGATGATGGCGGTGGAGGCACTGGAGGAATGGAGCAGCACCGTAATGGCCATACCGGCGATGACTCCGATGATGACGCTCAGGACACCCTTGTCTGTCCAGGCAGAGAGAAAGCCGATGTTGGAGGCATCCAGAGTGGGGATGGATTTGGACAGAAGGTCCAGACCAAGGAAGAGGAGGCCGAATCCCATGATGGCCTCGCCGATGTTCTGCTTCTGGAGCCGCTTTATGCTGGTGAGGAAAAAGCCGATTCCAAAGAGGGGGATGGCCAGGGCGGAAATCTTGAAGTTGAAGCCGAAGAAGGCCACAATCCAGGCGGTGATGGTGGTACCGATATTGGCGCCGAAAATGATTCCCACCGACTGGGACAGGGACAGAAGTCCTGCATTCACGAAGGAGACCACCATCACCGTAGTGGCACCAGAGGACTGAATCAGCATGGTGATGAACATTCCTGTCAGCATGGCAAGGAAACGGTTGCCGGTCATCAACCCCAGGATGTGGTGCAGGCTCTTGCCTGCACTCTTCTGAATGCCGTCGCTCATCAGCTTCATTCCATAAAGGAGGAAGCCCAGTGCGCCTATTAGCTGTAAAATTATGGACACGATACTCACCTCTCCATTCTACCAATTATGTGAATACCTGACAAGGAAAATCTCAATGTATCTAAGCCGCAGTTTGTGATATACTAAGACCATGAACGACAAGCAATGGTTTGAGAAGGAAAATTTTTGGTTGAACTACGGCCCCATCATGTTCGATGCCCACCACTGGGCCGAGGCTCCCGGCATTGCCCGGGCCATCTGTGAGATGTGTCAGCTTCCCCCTGGCAGCAGGATTCTGGATGCGGGCTGCGGGCCGGGAAGAATCACTGTGGAGCTGGCCCTGCAGGGAATGGAGGTCACCGGTGTGGACATCATCGGCCCCTATCTGG
>CAMGSV010000153.1 GCA_946061495.1 uncultured Spirochaetales bacterium
CTTTAACTTTGTGCAGATGAACGAGCGGAAAAGGTGCAACCTGTCGAATCTCAAGTTCCGTAAGGAGGACCGCTGGGCCAACAGCATCAAGGCCATGATCTACGGTTTCACCTCTGGTGGTTTTTCTGTGCCTGGCATGGACATCACCATCTGGTCGGAGATTCTCCCCTCGGCTGGCTTCGGTATAACCACCGCCATGAAGGTTGGCACTGCTTTTGGCATCAAGTCCTTGTGCGGCTGCTCTGAGGTGCAGATGCTGCAAGCCATCGAGCGGGGGAACAAGCTCTTTTTGGGAGCTGGAAATTATGTCGCCGACATTTTTGCCGCCGTGTATGCCCAGCCCAATTCCTGCATCCTTACCGATCATGCCACCAATACCTACGACATTCTGCCCTTCCAGTTCGAGAATATCTCCATCCTCCTCACCGATGCCCGTGTCCCCCGTATTTCTGTCTGGAACGAGGCAACCTTGATGGAGCCGGAGAATGTGCTGCTTTTAGGTGAGCTGAAGGAGCGGAAGAACCATGTCTACGGGGGCTGGCAGTACGAGGAGTCCTCCACGGAGATCAACGAGGTGCTTTCGGTGGTGGACGAGGACATGGGACGCAGGCTCAAGTGCATCATGCTGGAGCACAAGTATGTGATTTCTGTTGTGGAGGCCCTGCAAAAGCAGGATTTCGCCTCCTTCTGCAAGACGGTGAGCCGTTCCCAGGACATCATGCGGGACTTGTATCTCATTTCGTGTCCTGAAATAGATTGGCTGGTGAAGCGGGTGCAGGACTTTGACATGACCTCCGTGCGGAATCCCAACGGGTGTTCCCGGATTACAGGAAAGGGATTTGGTCGCTGCACCTACACCATCCTTCAGTCAAAGGACGCGGAGCTGTACAAGCAGAAGCTGGTGGAATATGAGCGCATCTTTGGATTCCATCCCTCCTGCTACGACGTGCGGCCTGCTGGCGGGGTTCATCTATGCGACTTCTGATAACGAATGACGACGGCATTGAGGGGGCAGGTTTAATTGAGCTGGCCCGCAGCCTCTCGGTAGACCATGAGGTGTGGGTGGTGGCCCCCGACAAGAACCGGTCCGCCATCTCCAATGCCATCACCATGAATGACCCCCTCAAAATCTGCAAGAAGAAAGAGCGGTGGTACAGCTGTTCAGGTGCTCCTGTGGACTGTGTCGTCAGCGGCCTCAGATGCATCCTTCCCGCACCTCCAGACGCAGTGCTTTCCGGAATCAACAAGGGGGCCAACTTAGGGACCGATGTAGTGTATTCTGGTACCTGTGCCGGCGCCCGCCAGGCCACCATCTCCGGCTTTCCTGGCATTGCCCTCAGCATAGAGAAGTATCAGGAGAAGGGGCGTTGGAATTTCAAGCCTCTGGCGGATTTCGTCGCCAAGAACCTGCCCTCACTCATAACCTTGTGTGGGCCAGATGTGTTTGTGAATATAAATGCCCCTTCGGCAGACTCCTATTCAGGCTGGCGGATGACTCGGCTCTCCCGCCGTACCTACCACAATGCCATCAATACCTTCCGTGCTCCCGATGGATCCACCTACACCTTCTTCAAGGGGGGGCACGTCTCCACCGAGGGTGACTCTGACTGTGACTTTGCGGCGGTGGGCCAGGGATTAATTTCCATCAGTCGCATTCATGCTCAGCCGAGAGATGCCGATGATATGAAAGAGAAGGGTTTAAAATTAAGCCTGTAACGGACTTTTTTAAGGATAATACATGGACCGAAAGTTGATAGCGCAGGGGTTGCTCCTTTATAAGGCGGCTAAATATACAGAGGCTTTGAATTTTTTCCAGTCATTGATTCCTAACCAGGGCAATGACCTGGAGGTGACGTATTACATTGGCCTCTGCTACATGAAGCTGAAGCAGTACGAGGATGCCTTGCTGTATCTGGAGCAGATTGTAACCTCGATTCCTGGAGACGAGCAGCAGCAGGAGCGGGTTCTCCAGTGCCGTCTCATCTTGGCGGTAATCTATGCGTCAACCGGCAGGTCTCGTCTGGCTGAGTTCGAGCTGAAAAGCTTGAAGGAAACAGGCTATCAGCCCAGCGCCGTCCATGCTGCCATGGCATATATCTCATGGGTGCAGCAGGACTATGACCGGTGTATCCAGCAGTACGAGAAGGTTCTGGAGATGGAGCCGGAGAACATTACCGCACTCAATGGCTTGGGCTACGTGCTGGCCTGCCTCAACAAGGATCTCACCAGGGCATTGATGCTGTCTAAGCGGGCACTGGACTCCTCCCCTGAATCGGCAGCCTGCCTGGATACACTGGGATGGGTGTATTTTAAGCTGGGGCTTCTGGAGGAGGCCGAGAATTTCGTGAAGAAGGCCCTGGACAAGGAAAAACACAACGAAGAAATCATGGAGCACTTGAAGATGATTCAAGTCAGCCGGGAGAGCTCGGCATTGGGAGGAAAATAATGAAAAAGCTACGGTTTGCCTTGGCAGCCTTTTTATCCTTTAGTATTGTATGCACCGTTTTTTCCTCTGACTTTGAGTCAGTGTCGGTGGAGACTGCCGACTCCCTCTTTGCCGAGGAGGAATTCCGCCGTGGCGTCCAGTCGTATTACCGTGGGGCGTATAACGAAGCGGTGCTGCTTTTCGAGAAGGCCCTATCATACCTGCCCTCAGAAAACCTGATTCTGGAGTGGCTGGGCCGCGCCTACTATCACTCCGGAATGGAGGATGCCGCCCTGCAGCACTGGCAGTTCGCCTCCGACGCTGGCTATGGTGGTATGCTTTTGTCCAACAGGATCGAGATTGTCCGTGACCGCCGCATCTCTGGCAAGAGTACATTTTCCGAGACCCAGTATGCGGAGGCGGGGAGCTTTCCCGGTGTGGTGAACGGAACCCTTGTCTTCAGCCAGCCAGCCTCTATCCTTGCCAACAGTGATGGAACCAGTTGGGTTCTGGCCTACGGTTCCAACGAGCTGCTGCTGGTGGACATCAACGGCTTCATCATCAACCGTGTTCGTGGGCCATTGCAGGGCTTCGACCGTCCCATGGACATCATCAGGAAGAGCGACGGCACCCTGCTGGTGTCGGAGAATGCCGGCGACAGGATTTCTGTGCTGGACAGCCGTGGCAACTACCGCGGCACCATCGGTTCCAAGGGCGTGTCCCTGGGGCAGTTTGTAGGTCCCCAGTACTTGGCCTTGGACTCATCCGAGAATCTCTACGTCACTGACTTTGGAAACGCACGGGTCTCCGTGTTCGACAAGGAAGGCAAGCCCCTGTTCAACTTCGGAAAGAAGGATGGTGCCTTCCCTGGCTTTTCCGCCCCCACGGGAATCTGTGTGTTCTCTGACATTGTATACGTTGCTGATGCCATCAAGGGAACCATCTATTCCTTTGACCGGGCCGGAAACTACACTGGAATGCTGGTGCCCGAGAAGACCTTTTCCCGGCCGGAGGCCATGCGGATTAGTGAGGACTATATCATCATCAGTGACGGAAACAGAATTTGCTCCGTTGATTTGTCTACCGGCGCTGTCTACGAGAACGGCAGAACCGGCTCCGGTCCCTCCAGAATTATTTGCGCCGCACCCGATGCCAATGGCAACATCATGGCCTCCGACATCGTGTCCAACGAAATCTACGTCATGTCAAAGATGACAGAGCTGGTGGGTGGTCTCTTTGTGCAGATTGAGCGGGTGAACGCAGACAAGTTCCCCAATGTGACCCTGGAGATTAAGGTAGAGAACCGCCAGCGGCAGCCGGTGATGGGGCTCAAGGCGGAGAACTTCTATCTTACGGAGAATGGAATCCCGGTGGCAAACCAGAAGTTGGAGGGCGCTGCCTTCAGCAACCAGGTGTGCGACATTACGGTGGTTATCGACCGTTCTCTGGAGACCTCCCAGCACAACGAGGCACTGGAGGCTGCTCTGAAGGAGATTGCGGCTAGCATGGCAGGGAAGGGGACCTTGACGGTTGTTTCTTCCGGTACCGTGCCCTCCATCGAATACACCGGCTCTCCCGCCGATTTGGGTGACTTTACCGTTGCTGCCCTCAAGACGCCTGTCGCGGAAAATTGCCCCACGGATCTGGCACTCCGTCTGGCAGCAAATGGTCTTATTGCTGGCGAGAAGAAGCGGGCAGTGGTGTACCTCACCGGTGCCTCCACCCTGTCCCATGCCTCCTTCCAGACATACGGCTTGTCGGACATGGCTGCCTACTACAACAACAACGGGATTTCCCTGTATACGGTGAAGCTGTCCCAGAATGTGCTGCCGGAGGAAATCACCTACATTGCAGAAGCAACTAATGGCGACATCCAGTTTGTCTACCGCCCCGAGGGATTGAAGAACATCGTTGCTGATGTGGTTTCCCTTCCCAATGGCTCTTACCGACTGTCCTATACCTCATCATTGGACACCAACTTTGGCAAGGACTACCTGCCCCTGGAGGCTGAGGCCTACCTGCTGAACCGCTCCGGCAGGGACGAGATTGGCTACTACGCACCCTTGGAGTGATTGCAGTAGAACTGAGATCTACAGCTGGCTCCATGGGGTTTGCCGACACAAATAGTGTTGCTGATGTTTTCCAGTGTGGAACAAAAGGTTTTGCACTGTGAAACAAAAGGTTTTGCACTGTGAAACAAAAAGTTTCACAGGTAAAACTGCTGTGAAACTTTTTGCAAGGGCGTGACTTCAATGGTACAGAGCCTTGACTTTTCGGATGCCCTTCAGCCTTCCTTCCACCACTGTTTTCAGGAGAAAATCTCCCTCTTTTCAACTGGCGCAAGATACTGTGCTATGATTGCTGTCGGGTAAAGTGGTGGAAGGTCTTTCCCTCCTCATGGAACACGTGGGTTTTGATGTTGAACACCTTGTCCAGCATTCCCGTCTCAATGACCTGCTGCGGTGTGCCTTCTGCGTAGAGCTTGCCATGCTCCAGCAGGACGATGTGGTGGGAATGTTCCAGGGCAAGGTTCAGGTCATGGAGCACCATGATGATGGTCTTTCCCTGCCGGTTGAGGAATTCCACCAAGTCCATCAGCTCCAGCCTGATGTTTATGTCGAGGTAGGTGGTGGGCTCGTCCAGAAAGACGATGTCCGTGTCCTGGGCGAGGGCCATGGCGATGAAGGCCCGCTGTCGCTGCCCGCCGGACAATCTGGTGAGGAGGCTGTTCCGCAACTCCTGCAGCTGCACCTGGGCAAGGGCATTTTCCACTGCTGCCAGATCTCGCTCTGTCAGATGCTGTCCGCACTTCTGGTAGGGATAGCGGCCGTAGGACACCAGTGTCTCCACGGTGATTTCTGGCGGAAAGTTGTTCTGGTGCAGGAGGGAGATGCGTTTTGCCACCTCCTTGGGCCGCATGGAATGGAGGTCCCGCTTGTCCAGCAGCACCTGCCCCTGCTGGGGAGTCAGGAGGCGGGCGGCCAGCTTGAGGAGGGTACTCTTGCCGCTGCCGTTGGAGCCCAGGATGGTGGTGATCTTTCCCTTTGGAAAGGTGAGGCTGAAGTCATGGAAGAGCTGGTGGCGGGAAGGGTAGGCGAACGAGACCTGCTGCAACTCAATCATTGTGGGTTCTCCTGCTTCTGATGACGAGATAGATGAAGAATGGGCCGCCAGAAAGTGACAGCAGGATGCCCACCGCCACCTCGTAGGGAGAGAAGACAATGCGGGAGATGAAGTCGCAGAAGGTGACGAAGCCGGCTCCTGCAAAGATGCTGGCGGGAATCAGCACACGGTGGTCGCTGCCGATGAGGAACCGCAGCGCATGGGGAACGATGAGTCCCACAAAGCCAATGAGTCCTGCAAAGCTGACTGCCGCTCCTGTCAGCACTGCCGCCGTTGCGATCAGCAGGAAGCGGGTGGTGGCCACGGCCATACCCAGGGCTTTCGCAGCATTGGAGCCCAGTGCGATGATGTTCATCTCACGGCGGAGCAGCAAGGCCATCGCAAGGCCACAGACGATGTATAGTATAGCAAACTGCAGGCTGTCCATGGTGACAGAACTGAGGCCG
>CAMGSV010000154.1 GCA_946061495.1 uncultured Spirochaetales bacterium
GCTGGTTGGCGGGCAGGCCCATCAAGTCCACCCCCTCAAAGAAGATGGAGCCGGTGGCATGGGCGTTGGTGGGCAGCAGGCCGGGGATGGCGGTGGTGGACACGGACTTGCCGCTGCCGGATTCCCCCACAATTCCCAGGATTTCCCCCCGGTTCACGTCAAAGCTGACGCCACGGACACCGTAGACGGGAATGCGGGTGGTTCCCCGCAGGAGGCTGAAGGTGACCTGGAGGTTCCTGACGGACAGCAATGCGTGGGGGTCAGGCTGCGTCGCCTTGGAGTTGGCACCAGCCTCGGATGCTGCGTCGCTGGGGGAGCCAGCCTGTTGGGTGGAGCGGAAGAAGCTGGCCAATTTCCGCCGGTTGAAGACGATGTTGTAGGGGTCGTAGAAGTCCCGCAGCACGTCGCCGATAAAGTTGAAGGCCAGTGTCACAATCAGCAGCATCAGCACGGGATACAGGAGCCAGGGGAACCGCACCAGGTTGGACAGGGTGGAGATGTCCCGGTTGATGAGGGAGCCCCAGCTCACCGCCGGGTCGTTGATGCCCAGCCCCAGGTAGGAGAGGGTGGTCTCGCTCATGATGAAGCCCGGCACGCTGAGGGCAATGCTGACAATCAGCAGGCTGGCGATTTGGGGGATGATCTGGCGGAAAATCACCACAAAGGCGGGGATTCCCTCCAGTCCAGCGTCCACTACAAATTCCTCCCGCTTGATGGCGTGGACCATGCCTCGGATGGTGCGGGCGGTGCCAGGCCATCCCACCAGAGCCAGAATCACCGTAATCAGCATGTAGGAGGTGCCGCTGTCCATCTTGGTGTTCAGCAGGGAGCGGAGGAAGAGGATGAAGTAGAGGCTGGGAATCAGCATGAAGAATTCGGCGAACCGCATGATGGTCCAGTCGGTGGCCCCGCCAAAGTAGCCCGACAAGCCCCCCAGCAGCACCGCCAGGAAGAGGGAGATGGCGGTGGCCACAAAGCCGATGGTCAAGGAGATGCGGCTGCCGTAGACAATGCGGCTGAACAGGTCCCGCCCCAGGATGTCCGCTCCCAGCAGGTAGACGGGGTAGGTGGTGCCGTTGGGGGAAGGAACCGTGCCGAAGAGGTGGATGTCCGTGGGAATCAGTCCCAAAAGCTTGTAGGGGCTGCCTTTCACAAAGAATCTCACCGGATGGCTGAACTCCTGGCCGCTGACTCTGGCGTATTCCCAGGTGGACTGGTTGATGACACGGTATTCCCTGGCCACCAGTCCAGCGCTGGTGAGCTGCAGGTTTGCCGGATGGTAGGAGTTGCGGTCAAAGGTGCGGCTGGCGGGGTAGGGTGCCACAAATTCGGCGAAAATCATGGTGAGATACAAAATCACCAGTATGATGAGGGATGCCATGCCCAAAGGTCGTGTCTTCAGATATTGGAAGAATTGCTTCATGGTACGCCGTTACTCCTTGCCGTAGCGGATTCGAGGGTCAACAATGGCCAGCAGAATGTCCGAGATGACCATGCCTGCCAGCACCAGCGCCGAGATGAACATGCTGTTGGCCAGCACCAAATTGATGTCCTCCTGCAGCACTGCCTCGTACATGAGCCGCCCCAGTCCTGGGTAGGCAAAGATGATTTCCAGCACCAGTGAACCGCTGAAAAGGCTTGCCAGCAGGTTGGCGCTGCCGGTGATGTAGGGATTCAGGGTGTTGCGGAAGGCGTGGTGCAGGTAGACCCGCCTCTCGCTGATGCCCCTGGCTCTGATGGCCAGGATGTAGGGCATGCCCATCTGGTCTAGCATGGTGGCCCGAATCATCCGCATGGTTCCGCCGATGCCCCCCAGAAAGGAGGCCAGCAGGGGCAGGAACACGTGGTGGGCGTAGCTGAAGGTGAATTGCAGCGGCGCCTGGGAGAAGGGGAAGTTCGGGTAGGCGGTAACCGGGAAAAGCCCCGTGACGCTGGCAAAGAGCTGGAGGAGAATCAGCAGCAGGATGCCGGGAAAGGCGTGGAAGAAGAGGGCGAAGAAGGTGGCGGCGGTGTCGGTGCGGGTTCCCGCCTTGCTGGCAAAGAAGACTCCCAGCAGAAAGGAGATGAGGGTGATGAACACCAGGGAAATCAGGTTCAGCAGGACGGAATTCCAGATGCGGGAACCTAGAAGAAAGCTCACCGGCGCCCGGGAGATGAGGCTGGTGCCCAGATCCCCGTGGAGGAGCACCCGCTCCAGCCACTTGAAGTACTGGATGTAGAAGGGCTTGTCCAGCCCGAATTCCGCTCTCAGCTGCTCCATCTGAACCTGGGTAAAATTTCCCTGCCCCAGGGAGCCCGCACTGGTGCCGGAGCTGGCTCCACCACCCTGCATTCTGCCACCTTGGGTGCCAGACAGCAGCTGCTGGGTCATCATCTGGTCAACGATGTCTCCCGGCGCCAGCTCCATCAGGCCGAAGAGTGCCAGTCCCAGCAGAAACAGCAGCACCACCATGGTGACGATTCGCCCTGCCACAAAGGACAAGAGCGGCGCCCGTTTTCTGAACGATTTGAAGGGCGCCTGCACCGTGGCGGCCACCCTCCGAAAGAAATTGGATACTTCCATCCTGATTCTCCCCTCCCCATTCATTTTCGAGTAGTTTTCCCCTTGGCCTTAGGGAAGTGTGATTGCCGATTTGAATCGGGTAGTCAGCACTTCCCGTTCTCTCCTAGAAGCCATCTTGTCCTAGGACTGGTCGCCTTTCAGGAAGACCCAGTTTGTCATGAGGCCGTTGAGGTTGTCGTAGTACAGGTTGGAGAAGTCCCACCTGTTCCGAACAGCGGCAAAGCCCCGGGAACGCAGCAGATAGATGACGGGACACTGCTCCAGAATGATCTGCTGGTACTCGTCCCACATCTGCTTGGCGGCGGCCTGGTCCAGGGTGTAGCAGCCCTCGTTGTACAGGTAGTCGATGCGGGCCTCCCATTCCGTGGCAGGCTCCTGCTGCAGGGGATGCCACAGGTGCAGGTTGCCGTCGGAGGGCCACACGTTGCTGCCCTGGGAGGGGAACATGGCGGTTCCCAGGCCGATGATGACTGCCTGCCAGTCGTAGGTGGCGGTGAGCATTTCGATGACCTTCTGGAAGTCGGTCTGCCGCACGTGGACGGTGATGCCGATGGCGGCGCATTCGTCGGCGATAATCTGGGCCACATCGTTCACCACGGTGTTGGCGGAGGGAATGGTGAGGTCGTACTCCACCTTCACGCCCTGGTTGTCGTAGAGGAAGCCGTCAGCCCTGCGGTCAAAGCCGATGGATTCCAGCAGCTGCAGGGCCCGCTGGGTGTCGTAGCGGTACTGGAGGGTAATGTCCGGGTTGTAGAAGGGGTTTGGCGGCGGGAAGAAGAAATAGGTGGGGTCGGCCAGGCCCCGGTAGGTCTGGCTGATGATGCGGTCCCGGTTCAGGAGGCAGCTCATGGCCTGGCGGAATTCCTTCTGGGTGAACCAGCGGTAGTAGTGCTTGTCCTGGTTTGTGGGGTTCTGGTTGAAGGACCAGAGCATGGCCCCAAAGGAGCCCTCCGCATTGAAGACGGTGTAGTCGTTGCCCTGGGCATTCACCACGTCGTTCAGCTCCTCCGGGCGGGGGGAGTAGGTTTCGGTCTTGCCCTGACGGAACAGCAGGTACTGGGTGTTCATGTCGCCCACAATCTGGGCAATCATCTGCTCCGAGTAGGGGTTGGAGGTGCCGTTGCTGTCCTTTTCCCAGTAGTGGGGATTTCTGCTGAACACCAACCGCTGGCCGGGGGTGTATTCCGTGATGAACCAGCGGCCGCAGGAGGGAATTTCCTGGGGATTGGTGGCGGCGTTGAGGATGTCCTTCACCCCGTCGGCGCCACGCCTTTCCTTGGCCTCCCGGAACAGGAAGGCGGGACGAATGCTGGTGTTGGTGGCCAGCAGGGGGTCGGCCACAATCCGGGGGAACACAAAGTCAAAGCGCTTGTCGTCCACCTTGACGCAGCGGATGCGCTCCTGGGTTCCGTCCGGCATGGTGACGAACTGGCCGTTGTAGGCGCTGCTGCCGAACTGGGGGTCGCCGGCAATCTCGTCGTACCAGTAGATTACATCGTCGGAGGTGACGGGAACGGTGCGGTCTGAATTCCACCAGCTCCAGTTCAGGTCGTCCCGCAGGGTGTAGTGGACGGTGAGGATGCCGGCAGCCTCGTCCACCTCAATCTGGAAGGAGGCGGCGTGGGGCTCCCATTCCCGGGTGACGGCGTTGTAGTCCACCAGATAGTCGGTGGTCATTTCGATGATGCCGGCGCTGTCTGCATCCCGCTCGGCAATCAGGTGGTTGAATGTCTTGGGGTCCGCCAGTATGGTGGTGTTCCAGACGCCGCCCACGGTGCCGCTGACAAAGTCCTGGTTGGCGTAGGGCTTGGAGACGGTCTTGGCCAGCAGCTGCGCGTCGGTGCTGGAGTTGATGGCCTGAATCTCATCCATGGAAAGTTCCTGCTGCTTCTGGCAGGAAAAGAAGCCCACGCTGGCAAGGGTGAGCACAAACAAAACAATAGCTTTCATAGTATATATTTTCCCACATTCGGGAGTGGTTCGTCAATGCGGGGCGGGGTGGGGGATTTATCGCATCCATTGACAAACCATGCCAATTGCTCTTCAGTTGAACTGGCTCTGTGGCAGAGCCTGCTGCTCATGCAAAGATTTCTTCATGCCATACTAAAACAAAATCATAGGATTAGCTTTAAATTGCAGCATATTTGCAGAGTCAGCTCCTTTATCACCACCTTTTCTCTGCAAAGTAATGTTTCCTAGATGGATATTGCCTCTATCTGTGAATTTTACTTGGCAATCACCTGCATAAATTGAAATAGCCTCATTGACAGCAATCAGCCGCCATCTATAACTGTCACTTTTATGTATAACCAAAGTCCATTCTGCAGCAAACCTTCCCCGTCCTCGAATTACATCGCTGATAATCATTATTATATTTTTCTGCAAAAATGATTTTAATGTATCTTGCTCTTCCTCTGTAAATTCATCTACAAACATTCTTTTTGAATCACGAGAACCAGTTCTTGGAGGAAGCTCTCCGTCATATAGTTTCAAAAGATTTTCCACTTCTGAATCAATATGCCAATTTTCCAAATACTGCCCAACTTTTTTCTTTTCGACTTGATTGAACCCTATATCATTTGAAACAAGTTTCACTTGAATATTTTCCACAGAAGTCAATTCTGTATCGTTCGATTTTTTCTTTATTCGAACATTGATTATTACATTGATATCAGATTTGTATCCCTTTGCACCTATTTTTTCAGCTTTAACGGATGTAATTTCATCTAAATTATACATCATTATTTGCAGCCATTTTTGCGCGTCTACATCATTTTTCCAGTTGTTGAATTTGTCAGCGACTTCCTGTTCGTTGTCGAAGCCTCCTTTTGCTATTTCTGAACCTGTCATAGATATGCAACGACCTCCTTTCTTTCAAGAGCATTTTTCATAATCTTTTGTAAGACATCTACAACAACAGAATTTCCAAACTGTTTATATGCCACTGAATCACGATCTGCTATTTTAAAATTTTCAGGAAAACCGTCCAGTCTAGCGCATTCGCGTGGAGCAAGCTTCCTGACTTTTCCATTTACTCTGTATAAGCCAGTTTTTGCGCCAGCACCACCACCATACGCTGACAATGTAATCGCTGTACCAAGAGGGCTGTAAATTCTTTCTCCTTGTCCACCTTTATTTACTGTTCCAATTCTTAAAGGACTGTCTGATATTCTTTCTTCTACATTTTGATTTATTACTATATCATTTCGGTGAATTTCATATTTTCCAGTCTCAGAATCAGGAAGGAGAATGTCAAGAACATGTTTTTTTAAATTTTCTTCCTGTGGAAAGTCAAACCCTTTTACTCTTAAATCCTTCCTAAAACATACGATATAAATACGCTTTCTGCT
>CAMGSV010000155.1 GCA_946061495.1 uncultured Spirochaetales bacterium
AAGCTATCTGCTTGAGTATTCAGATGACTGGCAGACTGAGCGTTGCTACATGAATACCAGTTCAATACAACTTCAAAAGGAGATTCTGTTTAACGCAGCATGATGGTTTTTTGACTTTTTTCTAGGAACGAAATTGCGAACAAAACTTGACACAATCGCTCCCTTTGGTGGAGAAAACCGTTCGCGATAGGTTCTCTGGTTTTGCCCACAGGTTTGTCTCCGCCTTCATCTCAAGGGGAAGGACTGCTTCGCCCCTGTCAACAACAACAGTGTCGTTGCGTTGCTACACTTTTTGCAGCGAAAAATACAGAAGCTCGAGGTGCAACTGCTGCGTGCTGCTACCTGGGGCTAGCCCTCCACAATCGTGACGCTGGAGCCGGTGGTGGTCTTGAGCACCTCTAGGCGGCTGGGAATGCGGGACTGCATCTCCGTCACGTGGGAGATGACACCGACGCAGCGGCCCTCACGAATTTCCTCCAGTATGGCCATGGCCTTGTCCAGAGAGCCGGGGTCCAGGGAGCCGAAGCCCTCGTCGATGAACAGGGACTGGAGGGAGATGCCGCCCCACCTGCTGGACACCACGTCGGTGAGGGCCAGGGCCAGGCTGATGGATACCATGAAGGTCTCGCCGCCGGAGAGGGTGGAGCAGGGCCGCCGTTTTCCGGTGTAGGAGTCCAGAATCTCCAGGTCAAGTCCCTTTGCTCCATTGCCGGCCTTCTCCTGGATGAAGTGGAGAGTGTAGCGGCCCTCGCTGATTCGCTGCAGACGACCGTTGGCGCAGGCTACAATCTGGTCCAGGTAGACGCCCAGAATCCAGGTGGTGAGGGCCAGCTTCTTGGGGTTTTTGTCCGAGATGTGGGTGAAAAGCTGGCTGCTCAGGTGTGCCTTCCGCTGTGCGGCCTGCCGCCGCTCCTCCAGCTCCTTCCACCGTTCTATTCTGGTGCGGGCCTCTTCCAGCTGGTGGAAGGCCGTCTTGTATGTGTCCTCCAGCGCTGCCAGCTGCATCTGAATGTGGCGGCCTTCGGCCTGGAGGTGGGCCAGCCTTCCTTGAGCCTCCTCCTTGGTGCCGGAGAGCCGCCTTCCGATTTCCTCCACCTGGGTTTTCAGGCGGGTCAGCTCCTCCTGCCACGCCTCAATGGCGGCTCTCAGCCGGTGGACCTCCTCCTGGCTCAGGTAGGCTGCCAAGGCCTCCTCGGTTGAGGTGAAGCCCGCTTCCTGGAGGCTGGCCTCCATTTGCCTCCGTGCCTCCCTCTCCTCCTGCTGGCATCGGTCCAGCTGGGCAGTCCGCTCCTGGAGGCGGGCCTGCTCCTGGCTGTGGCTCTGACGGATGGAGTCCAGCTGCTGGTCGAACTGGTTCATGGAGCCCAGGGCCGTTTTCAGCCAGCGGCTGAGAGCCATGTGTGTTTCCGCCGCTGTGGGCTGGTGAAATCCCGCCTCCCTGGCAGTGTCCAGTGCCTGCTGGACGCTGGCCTCCTTCGCCTGGATGTGCCCTTCCATAGTGGCCAGCTCCTGCTGGAGGCTGCTGCACTGCCGCTGCAATGGCTCCTGCTGGTGGCGGCATGATTCCAGCTCCGTGCCCAGCTCCTCCTTCCTGCCGATGCTCTGGCGGAGGTCTGCAATGCTCCGTTCCAGCTGCTCCTTTTGCTGCTGGATGCCTTCCAGCTGCTCCTCCAGCTGGGGGATGGACTGATGGGGGCACTGGGGGGAACGGGAGGACTGCTGCTGGAGCAGCTGCTCCAGTGCGCCCTCTTCCCGGGAGCTTTCCATGACGGTGCTGTTCCGTTGCTGCTCCAGCTGACGGAGGGTTTCCTGCAGCTGTTCCAGTTGGGGCTGTTGGGGGAGCTGCTGGTGGGACGTGGCGGGCCTGTCCGGCAGGTGGTGGCTGGTGGAGCCACAGACGGGGCAGGGCGTACCCGGCTGGAGGGTGGCTGCCAGAAGCTGGGCCATGTTCTGTTCCCGCAGGGACTCAAGGTGCTGCTGCTGGCGGTGGAATTCCTGCTGGATGGACTGGGCCTTCTGGCGAGCATTTTCCACCACCTGCTGTTGAGCGATGATGTTTTCTTGCAGGGAAAGCTCCTCCCTGGCATTGGCGAGGCTCGTCTTGCACTCCTGTTCCTGGCTGGACAGGAGGTTCTGCTGCTGGAGCAGGGAGTCCAGGTCCTGGATGGACACCTGCTGGAGCTGGCTCAGCGCCACCTCCAGCTCAACCTGTCTTGTCGCCAGGGACTCCTGTTGCCGCTGGAGCTTGGTGAGTTCGTCCGTGATGAGCTCCTTCCTTTGGGTGAGATGATGGAGCTCCCCCTCCGTCTCCAGGCCACGGGCCAGCTCCTGTTCCAGTAGCAGGTTCTTGCTGTGGCTTTCCCGCAGCTGTTGGATGGCTGGCTCCTGCTGCTGCAGTCGCTCCTTCTCCGTCTCCAGCTCCTTCAAGGCGGCGGTGGTAAGGTCCAGCTGGGATTGGACGGCAGCACGGTCCCGGAGGGTCTTCTGGTGGGATTGAATCTGTGCGTGGACCGGCGCAGCCCGTTCTGCCAGGCTGATGTGCTGCCGCTGCCGTTGCACCGTATCTTCACTGCTGATGTGGAGCTCCAGCTTTGACACCAATGCCTCGTGGGACAGAAAATCCTTCAGCTGCTGGCTACAGGCTTGGATTTCCACGGAGATGCCTGTCTGCTTTTCCGTCAGCTGGTTCCGCTGGTTCTGAGAGTCCCGCAGAAGCTGCTGGTATTGGAGGAGGATATCCTCCTGCTGCTGGAGGTCAAAGTCACCGAAGCCTTGAAGCTGGGTTTCCATGAGCCGCAGCCTGCTGGAATCCTCGTTGCTTCTGGCCTTGATGGCCTCCATGAGCCGCTCATATCCATCCAGCGGAAAGAGCTTCATGAGGGTTTCCCGCCGCTGGTTGGAATTCTGCTTGAGGAACTCGGCGAATTCCCCCTGGGGCAGGATGATGATGCGGGCGAATTCATCCACAGTGAGTCCCAGCAGGTCTGCCAGGGTGGTGTCGGCCTCCCTCTTCTGGCTGCTGAGGAGTTGGAGGCTGTCCCCATCCGTGCGGTATACCTCCACAGATTCTGGCTTGGTGGTTGTCTTGCCGTTTTTGTTGATGCACTCCCTGGGAAGCTCCCGCCGAACCTGGTAGCACTGGTCCTGCAGCTGGAAGGTGAAGGTGATGACCGCCTCCTCATCCGGCGGGGCAAAGTCGGAGCGGATCCTTGCACCGCTCACCTGGGAATGGGAGCCCGAGAGCTTGCCGTAGAGGGCGTAGGTGATGGCGTTGAAGATGGTGGACTTTCCGGCGCCCGTCTTTCCGCAGATCAGGAACATGTCTGCCAGCTGGGTGAAGTCGATGGACTGGCACCTGAAGGGGCCGATGTTCTGCAGGTGCAGCAGGAGAGGCTTCATCTTGTTTCCTCCAGAATTTGGTTGAACAGCTCCAGCTCCTCTGGAAAGTCGGGGGGAAGCTGCTGGTAGATGTCCTTCATGAAGGCCTCAAAGATTTCTGCGGTGGGCAGGCTGCTTTCCCCCACCTGCTGGATCAGCTGCCGCCGCTCCTCCATAGTTCCTGAGCTGGAGTTGGCCACCGCCCTGTCCTGCCGATAGGACAGCAGCAGGGGATACTGGCTGCGCAGCAGGTCCATGGGGTTTTCCTTCAGCGTTGCGTCGGTGGAGGAGATCTCCAGATAGGAGTCCCGGTACTGGCGGTATCGTCCCTCCTGGTCCCGGTAGAATTCCTCGAAGCTGCCCTCCAGCCGGTGGACGGGATGGAGGGGGGTGACGGGAATTCTGGTGACGGCGGCCTGCTGCCCCGGCTGCAGCTCCACCTGGAGGAAGCAGTTTTCGTTACCCGTCTCGCTGAAGGAGTAGGCCAGGGGTGAGCCGGAGTACCAGATGTTTGTGCCGCCGGGATTCTGGCAGCGGTGGAGGTGGCCCAAGGCCACGTAGTCGAACCGGGAGAGAAGGCTGCCCTCCACCAGCTCCGCCGTGCCCACAAAGACCCGCTCGGAGTCGCAGCTTGTGCCGCCCTGGGTGAACAGGTGGGCTGCCAGCACCTTTGCCAGCCGGGGATGGTGGGTCTGGTGGTAGTCCAGAATCTGGGCGATGGCGGATTGGGCCATCTGCTGCTGGTGGGTCTGGCCGTCGCCCAAAAAATTGGGGTTCATGAAGGCCAGGGGATAGAGGGCCACGTGGTCGATGATGATGGGATTTGTCATGTCCTGGTTGCTGGTGGCGATGTGGATGTTCTGGTGCTTCAGCAGTTGGGATGCAAAGGCGAGTCGGCTGGGGGAGTCGTGGTTGCCGCTGATGATGACAATGTGCAGCTGGGGCATTGTTTGTCGCAGGCTGGTGAGGAAGGAGCCAAAAAGCTCCACGGCCTCCGGGGATGGAACGGCCCGGTCGTACACGTCTCCGGCGATGACCAGCGCCTGGTAGGGATTGGCGGAATCGCTGGTGAGTTCCTGTGTCAGCTGCTCCAGCAGGTGCTGCTGGTCCTGGATGAGGGATCGCTCGTAGAAGGTCTTTCCCAGATGCAAGTCTCCCGTGTGAAGGAATTTCATAGAACCAATATACTGAAAAAAATTGATGGGGAAAAGGGCTGCCCCGCCCTGCACCAGTGGCATGTTCTTGACCTGGACTCCTCCACGGAATAGAATGGAAGTCAATCCCCCAAGGGGGAGCGTATAGCTGGATATTTCCAAAGTCACCGGGAGGTTTGTTGTGTTGCATATCGGTTGTCATCTTTCGTCGTCAAAGGGCTTTGCCGCTATGGGGGACATGGCCCTATCCATCGGTGCGGACACCTTTGCTTTTTTCACTCGGAATCCTCGTGGCGGCGCTGCCAAGGCGGCGGACCCAAAGGATGCCTCGGCCCTGATGGACCGGTGCCGTGACAGGGGCTTTGCCCGGCTGGTGGCCCATGCTCCCTACACCATGAACCTATGCTCCGCCGATGCCGGCCTGCGGGAGTTCGCCTGCACCATGATGAAGGATGACCTGGCCCGCATGGAGCTGATTCCCGGCAACTACTACAACTTCCATCCGGGAAGCCACACGGGCCAGGGTGTGGAGACGGGAATCGGGTTCATCGCCGCCGCTCTGAACCAGACCCTTCCCCTGGCGGAGCACACCACGGTGCTGCTGGAGACCATGGCGGGCAAGGGGTCCGAAATCGGGCGGAGCTTCCAGGAGCTGCGGGACATCATCGACCGGGTGGAGGAGCCGTGGCGGGGGCGTCTGGGAGTCTGCATGGACACCTGTCATCTCCACGACGCCGGCTACGACATCATCAATGACCTGGAGGGGGTGCTGACCCAGTTCGACAAGGAGATTGGCTTGGAGCGGCTTCGAGCCTGCCACCTGAACGACAGCATGAATCCTGGGGGAAGCCGCAAGGACCGCCACGCACGGATTGGGGAGGGCCACATCGGACTGGAGGCCCTGGTGCGGGTGGTGAGCCATCCGGTGCTGCGGGACCTGCCCTTTGTGCTGGAGACCCCCAACGAGCTTCCCGGCTATGCCGCCGAAATCAAGCTGCTGCGGGAGCGGAGAGGGGAGTGAGCAAATCGTCCAGAACATATCGTGGATAGGTGTTGATTTGTAACTGATATGGATTTTTATGTATTTTTATGATATACTGTTTGGTAGCTTTAACAAAGCAAATTGGAGGTTTAGAATGATTCTGAGAAAGGCAATGTTGGCGGTGGTGGCCGCATCGTTTATTTTTGTTGGTTGTGCCTCGAACAAAGATCCAGAGCCAAAGGAACTGTCTGGACAGGTTAAGACCGAGGTTTTGGAGCACAAGGGATCTGCTCTTGGGGTGAATCAGCTGCCGGTTTGGGTGGAGACCTACATTTCCGAGGGAATTCTGGGA
>CAMGSV010000156.1 GCA_946061495.1 uncultured Spirochaetales bacterium
CCCTTCAAATCTTTCATTGTTTCCTCCGTGTGTTGTTAGTATGGAACTGGTACCAGAACAAAAGTTGTATACCAGCCTCTCTATTCAATATACTTGATATTGAATAAAAAAACAAGCAGAATCAAGTATAAATTTGTAATCATTACAAAATTATTTCCTCAAGGGGAAGGGAGGGAGGAACACTGTCGTCTTGGGCCAATGGCTGCCGTGGAAGCGGCTCCACCAGCAGCGGTGCCTCCCGCACCAGCTTCACCTTCAGCTTATCCTTGGAGAGACTTACCTCCACCCTTCCTGCCAGCGGCTGGTCATTGGCAGCTGCATCCTCAATGAGGCGGAGGGCCAGCTGGTCCTCTATCTCACGCTGGATGAGGCGACGCATGGGACGGGCCCCGTAGGAGGGATCGTAGCCGTTCTCCACCAGATATTCCTTGGCCGCAGGACGCACCACCAGGGTGAGATTCCGTTCCTCCAGACGCAGCTGCAGCTCCTCCAGCTGAATCTCCAAAATCTCTCCCACTTCCTTCTTGGACAGGGGAGTGAATACGATGGTGTCGTCGATTCGGTTCAAGAGCTCAGGACTCAGCACCTTCTTCAACTCCGAAAGAGCCCCCTCCTTGATGGTCTGGTAGGAGGGGCTGCTGTCATCAGTGAGGGCAAACCCCATGGTGGAGCCTTCGGTAATCTGGCGGATTCCAGCGTTGCTGGTCATGATGATGACGGTATTGCGGAAATTGACGGTATGGCCAAGGTTGTCCGTCAGCTCCCCCTCCTCCAGCACCTGCAGCAGCAAGTTGAACACATCGGGATGGGCCTTCTCGATCTCGTCCAGCAGCACCACGGAATAGGGATGGCGACGCACCTTTTCCGTAAGCACTCCCCCCTCCTCGAATCCAATGTAACCTGGCGGTGCGCCCACCAGACGGCTGGAATTGTGCTTTTCCATGAAGTCGCTCATATCCACCCGAATCAGGGCATCCTCGCTGCCGAAGAGGAACCGAGCCAGGGTCTTGGCCAGCAGTGTCTTTCCCACACCAGTGGGACCCAAAAAGATGAAGGAACCTGCTGGCCGTCGGTTTGAGGAAACACCAGTACGTGATCGGCGCACCGCAGAAACGATGGAGGTCACCGCCTCGTGCTGGCCAATCACTGCCTTGTGGAGCTCCGTCTCCATGTTCAGCAGACGGGCCAGCTCGGAACCAGCAAACTGGTCCAGGGGAATGCCGGTAATGCCAGCAATGACGGAGCAGATATCCTCCACCGTCACCAGCTTGTACTTGCCGTCGCCGCCCTTTTCCCAGCGTTCCCGCAAAACCTCCAGCTGGCCCCGCAGCAGGTGGACCCGGTCACGGATTTCTGCCGCCGCCTCATAGTCCTGGTTCTGCACCAAAAGCCGCTTCTCCTCTGTCAGCTGGCCGATGCTCTCCTCCAGTTCCTCCAGCTCCAGGGGCTTCTCCTCCTCGTCAATCTTCTTCATGGCCCCAGCCTCGTCCAGCAGGTCAATGGCCTTGTCCGGCAGGCAGCGGTCCGTAAGATAGCGGCGGGAAAGACGCACGGCGGCGGGAATAACCTCATCCTGATAGGTAACACCGTGGAAGGACTCGTACTTCTTCCTGATGCCCTCCAGAATCAGTATGGTCTCCTCGTCGGAGGGCTCATCCACCAGCACCGACTGGAACCGGCGCTCCAGTGCCGCATCCCGCTCGAAATACTTGCGGTATTCGGCGGAGGTGGTGGCGCCCACACATTGCAGCTCTCCACGGGCCAAAGCGGGCTTGAGCAGGTTGGAGGCATCCATGGACCCCTCCGCCCCGCCAGCTCCAATGAGGGTGTGGAGCTCGTCTATAAAGAGGATGATGTCCCTGTCCTCAAGGATTTCCTTCAGGATGCGTTTGATTCGCTCCTCAAACTCGCCACGATACTTTGTCCCCGCCACCACAGAGGCCAGGTCAAGGGAGACCAGCCGCTTTTTCAGCAGATTGCGGGGAACCTGACCACTGGCGATCCGCTGGGCCAGCCCCTCCACAATGGCAGTCTTACCAACACCGGGATCACCCACCAGCACAGGATTGTTCTTGGTACGGCGGGAAAGAATCTGCACCACACGACGAACCTCACGGTCACGCCCCACCACGGGATCCAGCTGCTGGCTGCGAGCCAGCTCCGTAAGGTCGCGGCTGAATTCAGCCAGAAGGCTCTGGCCATGGCGTCCTCCCCGAGCCTTCTCCTGGCGGCTGGAACCTTGGTGTCCAGCCTGTCCGTGCCCATGGAAGGCACCTGCCAGGGTCCGCTCGCGATGTTCGTAGGAGGACTGGAATTTCTCATAGATTCCTTGGAGGGAGGCATAAACCTCCTCGATGCGGATGCCAGCCTTCTCGAAGAAGCGGGAGGTGACACTCTGCTGCTCCCGAATGGCCGCCAGCACCAGATGCTCCGTACCGATATAATCACGGCTGAGACTCCTGGACTCAATGGCGGCCGCATCCACCAGGCTTCTGAGCCGACGAGAGGCAGGAAGGTCGCTGTAGGCCATCGACTTGCTTCTCGTCAAAAGACTCTGCTCCAAGGCCAATTGGAAGGTCAGGACATTGATCCGCAGCTTCTGCAGCAGGACATAGCCCAGACCATCGGCGTGCTTGAGCAATGCAATCAAAATATGTTCAGGCAGCAATTGATCGCTGCCACTCTTCATTCCCTCTTCCTGGCCAAGGACAGTAACAAGCTTCTTGGCCCGGGGCGACAAATTCTTTGCCATGTATTTTCCTCAAATCGCAGAATAACCGGTTCACGGGGATGTATCACAGAATCCCCTTATTTTCGGCAGGGCTTATTTTTAGCCTACCCTGCACCGTAAAGTGTACTACATCCACCACCTAAAGACAAATCTGCACCTTTTCCAGAGCTTCCTGCAGCAGCAAGGCCCGCAACCGGGAAATCACCAGGGACTTGTGTTCCACCACGTCGGCCTCAAAGGTAAAGTCAAGGCCACCATCCCGATACAGATAGTCCAGATGGGTGTTGCGGATGCGGTACAACAGGGCGTGCAGCTCCCGGTAGCTGATTCCCATGATGAGGCCCGTACTGATGCCGAAATGGAGGCTGCAGATGATGTCCAGGGCCTCGCTGCACTCGATGAAACGGCTGTACCGCATCACGGAGAACATCCTGCTGATGATGTGCCGCAGCATGGTGGGACGAGTCTCGGCATAATTGGAGCGGGCCTGACGCTCACTGGTACAGAGGGAGGACACTACCATGTCAAATTCTCCTAACTGCTGATCCTCACCCCCGCTGGATGCATAGAGGGAGCTGAGCTGATAGCAGGCCCCCAAGGCAGCGTAGGGAACAGAGGAATTTCCAAAGACAGGCTCAAGAACACAGTTCTGACGGCCCACCTGCTCCATCATCTGCTGCACCTGCTGGGTCTGCAGGAGTCCCGGCAAGAAGAGCCGCACGGAGGCCTTCATGCCACTGCCAGCATCCTTCAGATTGGAGGTGAGAAAGCCAAAGTCATAGGAGGCGGCGAACTGGAGACTCTGCTGGAGAATCTGGTCGATCTCTCGACACAGATGCCAGGACTCGCCGGGGTTGTAGCCAGCGGAAAAGGAGGAGATGCTCACATGGTCACGGCCGTTCACCAGGCAGGACAGGCGACCGTCAGTACGCACCACCACGCCGGGCACACACTCGAACGAGCGGAGCAGCTCCGAGTCGGGATTGTTGATGTTGCGCTCGGTGTAGCTGCGCTCAGGAAGGATGCCCCGCTCCACCAAAAGCTGGCGGGCGGCAAAATCCAGCTGGTCAACGCCCACCTGCTGAAAGCAGTCGGGGTTGGGAACCTTCTGGAAAGCGGAGAATACCAGGGACTGGACCCGCTGGGCATCATCGGCACTGCACTGGCAGGGAAAGACAAAGTTTGCTAGATTCCGTGCCAACCGAATGCGGGTGGAAAGCACCACGTCATTGTCCACCCCCTCCTGGGCATACCAAACAGTGCCGGAATTCAAGGTGTCCGGGTGACTGCTCATTCTCCTTCCCCCTCAGACAAATCGAATTCCACCGGTCCCACGGCGCATTTGTCCAGAGCCTTCAGTCGGTCTCGGTACATGGCAGCCTTTTCGTATTCCTCCAATGCCACCGACTGCTCCAGCTTCACCTTCAGCTGCATCCTGTCCACCAGCACCGACTTAAAGTTGGCCAATCGATGGGGCATGGAGCCGGTGTAGGTTCCCCCCACACCCCGCTCCTCCAGTATGTGACGAAGCTCCTCGTTAAAGATATTGTAGCACTCAGGGCAGCCCAGCCGCTGGTGTTTGGACAACTCTCCACTACTGGTACCGCAGACGGGACAATGGCGTTGGTTCTTCTTGTTGTTGGAAATGGAGTCGAAGAGACCCGCAAGAGACATCTCCAACTTGCCATTGTGGGTGGAAAGCCCTCGCTGGGCTGCACATTGAAGGCACAGATGCACCTCTTTGCGAACATTGTTGCTCACCTGCTGCACCACCACCATAGCGTCACGAACACCGCATATATCACACATCATAGTCTAAAATTTCCTCAAAGTATCCAGGGGTTTTTCCCTGCCTGCCCGAACACTGGGCAGGGCTGAGACCACCACCGACAGCACCAAGGTTCCTGCCGCAATGGCAAAGATGCCCCCCCAGGGCAATACCACGGGAATCTCCTCCAGATAAAAGGCTGGATCCAACAACTGCACCGGAACAAAGTCACCGGCGGCGGAAAGGCTTTCGTCAGAAAGGAGATTCCCCACCAACTCCATACATGAAGTCTTGAGATTATACCAGAAACGAGCAAAAATGTTAACAATTCTCTCTATCCAGGAAAGAATTCCGTTGACATTGACGGCACAGAGGATGCCCACAGGAATTCCCATCACCACACCTGCACCTCCGGCACAGAAGCCGGTAAACAAGAAGGAGGTCACAATGCCTCCGGAAGTGGCTCCCATGCTCTTGAGGATGGCAATTTCCCGCCGCCGTTCCATGGCCAGCATCACCAGGGCCGAAGACACATTGACGGAAGCCACCAGCACAATCAGGAACATGATGAAGATCAGCATGATCCGTGTGGAGGAAAAGTTCTCGAACTGGGTGGTGTTCAGCTGGCTCCACAACCGCAGACGACATCCCGACGGCAGCTGGTCCTCCACCCGCCAAGCAGTCTCCAGAAAATGCTCCCCAAAGGCATCCTCCGTCTGGATTCCCACCAGAACGGTGGAAAGGGAGCCTTCCAACAGGGAAAATCCCGCATCAAAGGGAATGAAGACCCACAAAGAATCCAGCTCCTGATATCCACAGGACAGGATTCCCTCCACCGTAAAGGAGGTGATGCGGGGAATCACCTTGCCGGTGGGACTCGTTCTCATGGTAACAAGGCGGATAGTATCACCAGGATTCAGAGCCAGGGTTTTGGCGATTCCAGTACCCACCAAGGCACTTCTGGGGGAGGAAAGATTCAGGGAGCCAGCCTCAGCCTTGAACAGACGGGAAAAGCTTGAGTTCGGAGCAAACAAGTGGGGAGGCACAGAACGGATGGTGGCACCGGTACGTCCCTGGGCACCTGCTGCCAGACCAACTCCCTGTCGTTCGGGAAAGGCAGCCACAATGCCGGGAACCTCCTCCAGCTGCTGGGCCAACTGGGCAACTCCCTGGGCAGTCTCTAGCTCCAGCTCCGAGTCCTCATCTGCGAACAACGGCGTGCCTCCCCCCACAATCACCTGCATGTGGTAGCTGGACCAAACTTTTGTTTATGGACTTCATTGTAAGGGAGTTTCTCTAAAAACTTTTTATG
>CAMGSV010000157.1 GCA_946061495.1 uncultured Spirochaetales bacterium
GTTCGTGGTGATGGCCGCACAGTTCGAGTCCCTGGTGGATCCCCTGATTGTGTTCCTGTCCATTCCTCTGGTGCTGATTGGTGTGGTGGCCATCTACAAGATTACCGGCCAGACCTTGAGCCTCTACGCCTACGTGGGAATCGTGTCTTTGGTGGGAATTGTCGTCAACAACGGAATTGTACTGGTGGACTTTACCAACCAGCTGGTGCGGGAAAAGACACCGGTGCGGAAGGCCTGCATCCTGGCGGGACGGAACCGTCTGCGGCCCATCCTGATGACCACCCTCACCACGGTGCTGGGGATGCTGCCCATGGCCTTCTTCCCCGGCGAGGGAGCCGAATCCATGCAGCCCATGTGCCTCACCCTGGTGGGTGGCCTCCTGTCCGGCTCCTTCATGACTCTCTTCGTATCGCCGGTGTTGTACGCCCTGCTGAACAGGCGGCGGGAGAAGCGGTTCGACGATCCAGAGTCCCTGATGAATCAGATGGCGGAGCTGGACGAGATGGAGGGCCGCAAGAAGGTGGCCCTGTCCACTGGTCTGGTGGATTAAAAAAAATAGGCTCGGCTCCAGCGTGCAGTGTTTGGAGCCGAACCTATTTCACCGGATGAAGGCACTGGTTAGGTGTCTGCCAGCAGCTTCTTCTTGTTCCATTCCGGCAGCAGCTTTGCGGGGTCGCCTGACAGGGCCTTTTCCAGCAGGGCGGCGGCGGGGGGAAAGATTTGTGACAGGATGATTTTCTCGTCGCTGGTGAAGTCGGACAGCACGTAACCCGCCACATCCTTGTGCTCCGGCCGCCCGATTCCGAACCTGAGCCGCCAGAAGTCCGCCGTTCCCAGCGCCGTCTTGGTGGAGCGCAGGCCGTTGTGGCCTCCCAGTCCGCCGCTGTTTTTCAGGCTCACGGTGCCCGGCGGCAGCTCCAGCTCGTCGTGAACCACCAGCACCTCCTCCGGCTGGATCTTGTAGAAGCGGGCCAGCTGTCCGATGCTGTCCCCGGACAGGTTCATGTAGGTCTCCGGTTTCAGGAAGTAGACCCGGTGGCCGCCAAAGGAGTCGCAGGCGGCGTAGTGCCCCTGGAATTTCTTCTGCCAGCTCAAGCTGCCGGCAAAGGGGAGGCTGTCGGCAAAGAGCCAGGCCACATTGTGTCGGTTCCCCTCGTATTTCTTTCCATAATTTCCCAAAAATGCCACAAGACTAATCATGGCAAGCAGTATATCATGGAACAAAAGAAAAGGGGAGGGGATTGTCCGTTCCAAATACCTTTAGGACAGAGAGACAGCCGTGGAAGAATGTGACATAAAGTTATACAAGAATTCATGTGGTGTCAAGAAGCCGAGGGATTCATGAGGGCGGCTGTCCCGGTGCTCCCGTCCCTCCCCACTGGTACGTTAGGTTGGCTCTACTGCGGGGTAGGGCTTTGTCATGGTGGGGGATTATGATTAGAAGTGGTGTTTTATGCCGCTTTGCTTCATGATAGCATTGGCGGTGTGTCGTGACTTTATCTTGGTGTCAACAGTGAAGTGGCGGTTGGTTATTGGACTGTAATAAATGTCGTGGTCCCCCTTGCCATGCCGTACAAAGCGGCAGCCGTGTTGCAGGAGGATGCTCCGAACCTGTTTCTCATACTCGGCCATTATGCGCGCACCGCCTCGTGGCGTTCCATACTGATGAACAGGGAATTGATGGGAGGTGTCTTGTTCAGCTGGATTAATTCAGGTGCGGTAAATCGAACTCGCTCAATCAATGCATCAAGGGAGCCACCCTCCAGCACCAGACCAGGAATGTCATCGCTTTGTGCAATCCAAACAGAGGATTCATTGTCCCAAGTGAAATAAACCTTATACTCCATGGGGGGCAGTATAGCATAGGTAAACTAATAGTAAAAGGGGGAGGGGCGGGAAGCCCAGTCCAGCCTACGCTGAGCAAGCTCAGAGGGCGGCTGTCCCGGTGTTCCCGTCCCTCCCCACTGGTACGTTAGTTCGCTCTACTGCGGGGTAGGGGTTTGCCCTGGCGGGCAAAGGGGCTGGTTCCCAGGAATAAGGGCACTTCATGGTGTTTATGCCTGTTCAAGGCTTGTCAAAGTGTTGAAGTTGTTGAATAACAGAATATTCATTTTTTCCGTCAAAACAGGATCTACCCTGAACTTGTCAGGATGTACCCTCACCGGCACGAACTTTTGGAATGCCGGTGGTACCGCTGTGGAGGTGAGTGATGGTGGTAGCCTAACCCTTGCAAACACCACCATATCGAACTTTGAAAGTAATAGTACTGGAGCGGGAGTGGCAGCACAATCATGAATAGCGGTGCTATAAAGAACAACAAGGCTCGCTACGGGGCGGCAGTGTACCTCTCTGATGGCAGCTTCACCATGAACGGAGGGGAGATAAGCGGCAACACCAATGTAAATGGATCCTCTATTTCAAGATCCGGAACATTCGAGTGGAACGGAGGGACTATCTCTAATAACACCAACGGTACAGCTGAGGGTGGCTCTGTGTTTGCTTCTGGCATAAACTACGGTGGAGCGAAGAGCAAGAATGATGCCTCGTAGAGATTGTTTTAGAGGTAAATGAGAGGAAGTCAAGCTATGGTAGTGCATCTCCTTGGAGCCTTTAGCTGGAAGTCTGGCAGCGATGGGCTGCCCACCTTGAAAAAGAATCCGTGAGACTGTGGTGGGGGCAGGGCAATCTGCCTGCGGGAGGAGTGAGCCAAGGGGAAAAGGAGATAGTTCTTGCTCATCTTTCCTAGGCACTAACAACTGACCACTGAAACTACCATCCCATCCAGCACCTGTCGGGCGAAAGCTCGGCAGGTGTTTTTGCGTAGTTTTTCTCCTCCCAATGTGTTCTTTCTGTGTCAGAAATTTGTAAAAACTACAAATATGTATTTGATAAACCTATTCACTTTCCCTTATTTTTATTACAATCAGTAGCAATAGATGTATACTGCGGGAGATTTTTTGTTTTGCAGGAATCCCCGGGGAATTTGGTGAGCCATTTCGGTTTATTTCTGATATTATTTTATATATTGAATGAACTTAGATGTCTTGTTGAATTCCTAGAAACTTTTTCAACGAGGTTTTTATGGATTTAAAAGCTACCTCCACTGCCATGGACCCAAAGGCCATGACTTTCAAACCGACGGCTCTCAAGCCCACGGTGCCGCCTCTGCGGGTGGGAATCGATGTGGGATCCACCACGGTGAAATTTGTGGCTTTGGATGAGAACGACAACGTGTGCTACAGCGAATACAAGCGTCACCTGGCGGACATTCGCGGTACCATCATGGATGTGGTGAAGCGGGCGCTGGACAAGCTGGAGAAGGAGCTTCCCGCTGGAAGCCGCCAGCCCCTCAGCGTGAAGGTCACTGGCTCCGGCGGCTTTGCCGTCTCCCAGTGGCTCAACATTCCCTTCATCCAGGAGGTGGTGGCCTCCACCACTGCCGTCCAGAAGATGATTCCCCACACCGACGTGGTGATCGAGCTGGGTGGCGAGGATGCCAAGATCACCTATTTCTCCGGCGGGGTGGAGCAGCGGATGAACGGCTCCTGTGCCGGTGGAACGGGGGCCTTCATCGACCAGATGGCGGCCCTGCTGGAAACGGACGCTCCCGGCCTCAACGAGATGGCCAAGGGTGCCACCACCATCTATCCCATTGCCGCTCGCTGTGGTGTGTTTGCCAAGACTGACGTGCAGCCCCTCATCAACGAGGGCGCCCGCCGTGAGGACATTGCCGCCAGCATCTTCCAGGCGGTGGTGAGCCAGACCATTTCCGGCCTGGCCTGCGGCAAGCCCATTCGGGGCAACGTAGCCTTTTTGGGCGGCCCCCTCCACTTTTTGGACCAGCTGCGCCATCGCTTTGTCACCACTCTGGAGCTGACGGAGAAGGAGATTGTGGCTCCCCCGGATTCCCAGCTCTTTGTGGCTGCCGGTGCCGCCTTCTCTGCGGAGCGGAGCCTGAGCTGCGTCCAGTCTGCCGAAAAGCAGCAGCCCTTCCCCCTGCTGGGTGAGTTCAGGGAGAGCCTGAAAAACTTGGTGGATGCGGAGATGAACGAGGTGCAGCGTCTGGAGCCCCTGTTCCGCAACGAGCATGAGCTGGAGGAATTCCATCGCCGCCATGCCCAGGAGATGGCCGCCTCTGCCGATCTGGAGACTGCCTCCGGGCCTGTGTTCTTAGGACTGGATGCCGGCTCCACCACCACCAAGGCTGTCCTCATTGACGCTGCAGGCCGCATCCTGTGGCGCTTCTACGATGTGAATGCCGGAAACCCCGTGGATCTGGCGGTAAAGGTGCTGAAGGATTTGTACACCCAGCTGCCCGCCGACGCATACATTGCCCGCTCCGTGTCAACTGGCTACGGCGAGGCCCTCTTCCAGGCGGCCCTGGGGGTTGACTCCGGCGAGGTGGAGACCATCACCCACTATCGGGCCGCCGACTTCTTTGTTCCCGGGGTAGAATTCCTGCTGGACATTGGCGGCCAGGACATGAAGTGCCTCAGGATGAAGGACGGTGCCATCACCTCCATCCAGCTGAACGAGGCCTGTTCCTCCGGCTGCGGAAGCTTTTTGGACAACTTCGCCCGTTCCCTTGGCATGGACGTGCGGGAATTCAGCCGCAAGGCCCTGCTGGCGGAGCGGCCCGTGGACTTGGGCAGCCGCTGCACCGTGTTCATGAACAGCCGGGTGAAGCAGGCCCAGAAGGAGGGCGCCACCGTGGCGGACATCTCCGCCGGTCTGTCCTACTCCGTCATCAAGAACGCCCTGTTCAAGGTCATCAAGTTGCGGCGGGCCTCCGAGATTGGCACAAAGGTGGTGGTGCAGGGTGGAACCTTCAACAATGATGCCGTACTGCGGGCCTTTGAGAAGATTTCCGGGGTGAACGTGTTCCGTCCCGATGTGGCGGGTCTCATGGGTGCCTACGGTGCCGCCCTCATCGCCCTAGACCAGTGGCGGGACTTGATTCGCCCGCCGGTGGGCGTGGACGAGGCCACCTTCCAGCCCCCCACCATCCGCTCCAACATCGCCACATTGGAGCAGCTGGGCTCCTTCAATGTGGATCTTGAGCTGCGTCGCTGCGGCAAGTGCAACAACAATTGTCTGATGACCATCAACACCTTCACTGCTGGAAGTGGTGACAGCCACAAGGCCAGTCGCTTTGTCACCGGAAACCGCTGCGAGCGGGGTGCCGAGCTGGGGGACGAGCTGAAGATTGTGGATGCCAGCAACAAGCGCAACACCGCCACTGGCTCCGACCACGGTGAGCGGAAGCTGCCCAACCTCTTCGACTGGAAGTACAAGCGGCTGTTCTCCTATTACAAGCCCTTGAGTCCGGAGCATGCTCCCCGGGGTGACGTGGGAATTCCCCGGGTGCTGAACCAGTACGAGAATTATCCCCTGTGGTTCACCATCTTCACGGAGCTGGGATTCCGGGTGCGGCTTTCCCCCCGGTCCAGCCGCTCCGTCTACGAGATGGGACTGGAGACCATTCCCTCCGAGTCCGTGTGCTATCCCGGAAAGATTGCCCACGGCCATGTGGAGGCATTGCTGAAGCAGGGGGTCAAGTTCATCTTCTATCCCTGCGCCCCCTACGAAATCAAAGAGGACGAGGGAGCGGGCAACCACTACAACTGCCCCATCGTCACCAGCTATCCTGAGGTGCTTCGCAACAATGTGGAGGTGCTTCGCCGTGATCCCTCCATCACCTTCATGAACCCCTTCCTGCCCATCTACCACAAGGACAGGCTGGCGG
>CAMGSV010000158.1 GCA_946061495.1 uncultured Spirochaetales bacterium
AGAGATATTGTTTGTTTTTATGATTTTCTATTCTCACCTTGACTTTTGACTGATTTAATTTTATCATTGCTGAACCATTTTATAATAATTTTTACAGGGGATACTGTATGGGAAAGACTATCGCCCAAAAGATTTTTGACGCCCACGTGGCGGAAAAGCCTTTTTCTGACACCTGGGTTCTTAAGCTGGACCGGGTTTTTTGTCACGAAATCACCACGCCGGTGGCCATCGCCGACCTGGTGGAAAAAAAGAAGGACCGGGTCTTTGATCCGTCCAAGATAAAGGTGGTCATCGACCACGTCACTCCCGCCAAGGACTCAAAGACGGCCCTCCAGGGCAAGATGC
Source organism: uncultured Spirochaetales bacterium (assembly GCA_946061495.1). GTDB lineage: Bacteria > Spirochaetota > Spirochaetia > Treponematales > Treponemataceae > Treponema_F. The sequence continues at coordinate 346 of CAMGSV010000158.1, forward strand.
TGCGGGACTGGGCCCATCGCAACAAGATCAAGGACTTCTTCGACATCGGTGCCAATGGTGTCTGCCACGCCATCTTCCCGGAGAAGGGCTACGTGCGTCCCGGTTACACCGTCATCATGGGGGACAGCCACACCTGCACCCACGGAGCCTTCGGCGCCTTTGCCGCCGGTGTGGGAACCACCGACCTGGAGGTGGGCATCCTGAAGGGGGTCTGCTCCTTTAAGGAGCCCAAGACCATCAAGTTCCAGCTGGAAGGAAAGCTGGCTCCCGGTGTCTTCGCCAAGGATGTGATTCTCTTCATCATCTCCCAGATTGGTGTCAACGGAGCCACCAACTGCGTCATGGAATTCGCCGGCCCCATTGTGGATGCCATGTCCATGGAAGCCCGCATGACCATCTGCAACATGGCTGTGGAGGCGGGAGCCACCAGCGGCATCTGTATGCCCGACATGACCACGGTGGAGTACCTGTGGCCCTTCATCAATGATGAATTTGCCTCCAAGGAGGCTGCCCTGCAGGAGTACCGCCAGTGGGTCTCCGATGCAGATGCCCAGTACGAGAAGGTCTATACCTTCGACCTGTCCACGTTGGAGCCGGTGGCCACCTTCGGCTACAAGCCAGACCAGGTGAAGCCCATCCGGGAATTCGCCGGGACAAAGGTGGACCAGGTGTACATCGGCTCCTGCACCAACGGACGCATCGAGGATCTGCGTGCCGCTGCCGCTGTCCTTCGGGAGGCGCTGGACCAGGGAAAGACCATGCCGGTGGGTGTTCGGGGAATTCTTTCTCCCGCCTCCACCACCATCTACAAGAAGGCCATGGAGGAGGGGCTCATCTCCACCTTCATGGAATTCGGCTTCTGCGTCACCAACCCCACTTGCGGCGCCTGTCTGGGTATGAGCAACGGAGTGCTTGCCGAGCACGAGGTCTGTGCCTCCACCACCAACCGCAACTTCAACGGCCGCATGGGAAAGGGGGGCATGGTGCATCTCATGAGCCCTGCCAGTGCCGCCGCCACCGCCGTGGCTGGAACCATCACCAACTCATCAATGTACAAGGAGGGCTAGGATGAAGCAGTTTGGAGGGCAGGTTCTTTTTCTTGACCGATCTGACATCAACACCGACGAGATTATCCCCGCCAAGTATCTGACGGAGATTTCAAAGCAGGCTCTCAAGCCCTACTTGCTGGAGGATCTGAAGCTGGATGGCTTTGATCCCAAGGCCGATGTTCCCGGAAAGAAGGTTATCATCACCAGGGAAAATTTCGGCTGTGGCTCCTCCCGTGAGCACGCTCCCTGGGCGCTGGAGGTGAACGGTATCTACGCTGTGGTTGCTCCCAACTTTGCCCGCATTTTCCGCCAGAACATGTACAACTGCGGAATGCTGGCCATTGAGCTGCCTGAAAATGACATCGAGGATATTTTCCGCACCTTTGCCGATAAGGACACCGAGTGCAGCATCGTCATCAACGAGGACGATACCGCCAAGGTGAAGCTGATTTCCGGCAGCCTCTCAAAGAGCTACCATTTCAAGCTCGCAGGCTTTGAGAAGGCTCTCATCGAGAATGACGGCTGGCTGGGCTACGCCGAAAGCAAGTACTAGCTCTGGGAGGCAGCAGCAATTTCAATGGGGGCCATTCCGCTTTGCGGGCTGGCCCCATTCCTTTATCCATACCGTCACGGAGGAGCTATGATTTCATTGGAAGAGATTCAGCAGACATTGAATTGTTCTGGAACGGGAGCCTTGCCCCAACGGCTCCAGCGTCAGCTGGTTTTTATTGCCGAGGTGGACAAGATGAAGTCCATTGTCCGCCGCACCCTCCTCATAGATGGCTCCCGGCGGGAGAACGATGCCGAGCATTCCTGGCATCTTGCCCTCATGGCCATCATCCTTGAGGAATATGCCGTGGAGCCGGTGAATCTGGGCAGGGTTCTGGCCATGGTGACGGTCCACGACCTCATCGAGATTTACGCCGGCGACACCTTTGCCTTTGACGTTGCCGCCAATCAGGACAAGGTCCAGCGTGAGGCGGCTGCGGCGGAAAAACTTTTCGGCTTGCTGGACCAGGACCAGGGGAGGCAACTGCGTCAGTTGTGGGAGGAATTTGATGCCATGGATACCGCCGACTCCCGGTTTGCCGCCAGCTTGGATCGAATCCAGCCCTTTATGCACAATGTCCTCACCGACGGCCACACCTGGAAGCTGGGGGCTGTCACCAAGGATCAAGTCTACCACCGCATGGCTCCAGTGAAGGTGGGAACTCCCGCCCTGTGGCCCTGGCTGGAAGCCCAGGTGGCGGCCGCCATAGTGAAGGGCTACATAAAGGAGTAGGGTAGGCAAAATAAAACCCCATGCTGGTAGTTTTCACGTAAGGAAAACACCTCATGGGGTTTGTCTATAATGGGTGGCTTGTCAGGCTAGCACTTCCAGTCCTGCTCCGGCAATAGTCTGATTGATGGAATCCTCCACACCCCCAAAGCTTTCGTCAAAGTCAACCAAGACTTGGGCCTTCATGGCACTGGCGGTACAGGAGGTGACACCAGGAATGGCGGAAACAGCCTGGTTTATGGCTTGTTCTCCACCTTCGTCAATCAGTCCCGCAACGTAGATTCTTTTCTGCATGGTCACTCCTGTAGTTTTACTCTAACTAAAGATACTTCATTTTGTTCTTTTCATCAAGGTTGAAAGATGAAAATACAATCGGTTTACTAAATCTTTTATACTGTTTTATAGCAAGTAAATATGAATAGTTCCCGTTACAGAGGCTGGATATGGGGAGGACTTATTGTGTCTTTCCCAGCTGTCCGCACGCCCCGCCAATCTTCCTTCCACGACGGTGTCGCAGGGTGACATTGAGGCCAGCTCGCTCCAGCTGGAGAATGAATTCCTTGCATTCCTTGGCAGAAGGCTCCTGAAAAGGCAGCCCCTCCACGGGATTCCAGGGAATCAGGTTTATGTGGCAGTTCAATCCCCGTGCGAATTCCACCAGACGGCGGGCGCTTTCTGTACCAGTGTTTTGTCCTGCCAGCAGGGCTGCCTCCAGGGTACAGCGGCGACCAGTTTTCGTGGTGTAGTAGGCGATGGCCTCCTTCAATTTTTGCAGTGGATTTCCTGTTGTGACGGGCATCAGCTGCTCACGGAGCGCAGGATCTGCAGTGGTGAGGGAGACGGCGAGACGGAGGGCAGGTCCATTGTCCGCCAGGTCATGAATGCCGGAGATAATGCCGCAGGTGGAAAGTGTGATACGTCTGCCGGAAAGATTTCTGCCCTCTGGATGGGTCAAAACGGTCACCGCCTTCCTGATGGCATTCAGGTTCAGCAGCGGCTCGCCCATTCCCATGAACACGATATTGTCCAGTTTGCCCACCTCTTCCTCCAAAAACTTGAATTGCTCCACAATTTCTGAGGGGCTGAGATTGCGACTAAAGCCCAGCTGCCCTGTCTGACAGAAGGCGCAGGCCATGCCACAGCCAACCTGGCAGGAAACGCAGGCAGTTTTCCGGCCATCCTTGTCCGTCAGCAGCACTGTTTCCACACATTTTCCGTCCTGGAGGGTCAGCTGAAGCTTCACGGTGCCATCAGGATCCACCAGTTTCTGGCTTACGTGGGAGGAACGAATGCAGCAGGTCTGTTCAAGCTGGTGTCGCATAGTTTTGGGGATGTTCTGCATTTGGGAAAAGGAAGTGATGCCGGAGGAAATCCATTTGAACAGCTGCATTCCCCGAAAGGCGGGACTGACACCTGGCAACTGGGCCAGCTCCTCCGGCAATAATCCGGCAAGGGCTTGAAGCTCCAAGCCGGCCTGAAGGGTTTGTCTCTGGTTCTCCAGACGGCTGCCTTCAGGTCTTTGGCATTCGCTCATACTTAGTACTGGTTGGAAAGAATCTTGTCCAACATCTCGTTGACAGACTGACTTCTGATTCCCTGGCGATGAAAACTCTCCAGCACCTCGATGGCCTGGGTTCGACGGTTCATCTTCATGTAGCAATCGGCCAAATCGATGTAGAACCGATAGTTTCTGGGATCTGACTGGATCAGGCGGGAAAGGCTGTTGGCTGCGTCCTCGTACTTCCCGGTACTCTTGCTGATAAGAGCCAGTCCCAGCACTGCGTAAAGGTCAAACTCAATGTCCAAGGCCTTGTTGTAGTACTCCACAGCCTTGTCGTAGTCACCAGTGCTGCGGTAGGCATCACCAGCTCTGGTGAGGATAACCTTGTTGTTGGCGTCCTTCTCCAGAATCTTGTTCCAGTACTCGATGGAGCGGAACTGCTGGTTCATGCCACGGTAGCAGTCGGCCAGACCGAAGAGGGCATAGAAGTTGTCCGGCTCCACCTCCAGGGCCCGCTCAAAGTAGTAGACGCCCTTTTCGAAGGTCTTGAGCTTGCGGTGGCAGTTTCCAATGGAGGTGAGGACACGGATGTCGGCGTTGCGCTCGTTCAGCTCCAGCATCCTGGTCCAATAGTACAGCGCATCCCGGTATTCCTTGAAATCGTAGTGGAGGTGGCCCAGTCCGATGAGGGCGTAGGCATTGTTTTCCTCCATGTCAAGAACTCGCAGATACAGCTGCTTGGACTTCTTGAACTCACGGATTTTGCGGTAGGCGTCTGCCACACGGGTCAATACGGTGATGTTGCGGTCATCATGAATCAGGTACTGCTCCCAGATGTCGATGGCCTTGTGGTACTGGTTCAGAGCCTTGTAGCAGTCAGCCAGTCCGAACAGGGCATAGTTATTGGATGCATGGTAGTTCAAGCACTGGGTGTAGTACTTGATGGCATCCCGGAAATGATTTTGCTTTCGTTCCGCATCTCCCAATCCCACCAAGGCATAGTTGTTGTTTTCTTCCAAATCAAGGATGGAACGGAAGGCTTCATTGGCCTCCTCAATGCGATTATCCTTCAGGAGACTGTAGCCCCTCTTGGACAGCTCAGCAATCTCAGCAGCCTTTGAATCTTGTGAAGAATGCTCATGATGTGACATCAATGGGTCATTGAAATTTTCAGGTACAGCAGTTGTTGCGGAAAAATTTTCCATTTTTACTATTCCTCTATTCTATGATTAGTTTAGAAATTAAGGCTGCAATCTTTTGGAAAAGAGCCTCCGATTTCCTCTCATTGTGAGCTAGTAAATAAAGCTTCAGTGCATCCAATTCCCTGTTCTGGGTGATATAAACATCTGCTACACGGGTAAGACCATCTGAATATCCTGTGGTCATAAAAATCCGACGGGCCTGTTCTATATCTCCTTGGTTGAACAAGACATTGCCCTTCCTGTTAAGCGTGACTTTTCGCTCGGACGTAAGGGGCGAGGCAGGCTTTTCTGTGGTTTTGATAAAACCAACAGTTCCAGTTCCTTGAAACTTCTCAAATACCTTTTCTAAATCCTTATCCATAACAGGGA
>CAMGSV010000159.1 GCA_946061495.1 uncultured Spirochaetales bacterium
GTGTCTGTATCTGCACCTAGGTTTACAGCCTTCAAAACACAGTCACGATAATTATCTGTATTCAAAAAACACCACAATGCAGCTTCCAGGGTGTCTACTATGTAGCCAGAACTTTTAATTTCTTCTTCTGGAATGTTTTTAAAATTTGTATGGAAAATTCCTTCGTATTTTTGGAGAGCTTGCTCATACTGAGGATATTTACGGACATAGGCAGCGATTTTTTCTAATCCACAGTTTTGCAAGGAATCCTTTTGTGTTTCTTTGAGGATTTCAATCATTATGGAGCAGTAAATATCACATCCTATGAGAGAAATTTCATGGCCATGGGTTAGGCGAGAAATATCATGGATAAGTTCAAAAGATTTTTCGTTATCCATTGCAGAGGAGCCAAACTTCTGGAATACATAGAGTGGTAGTGGGGCTATTCTCATTAACGAACCATTTCCATTATCACTTTCAGAAGTAAGACCGCAGTCTAAAGGGGCTTTTCCAGTGTGAAAATTCTTTATTGCCCTGTAACAAGTTCTTCCAATATCAAAGGTATCATTGTCGGGGGTATATTTTGAATTTGCATACCACTCCCAGAATCGACTCATTATGTCTTCATAATCGATTCTTCCCTGTATACCAATACTATCTGCCAAACAGAGCATCATACTTGAATCATCAGACCAACTTCCTTTAGGAAGGTAAAATGTCCCAAACCCACGCATATCTGTAACAGGATTTTCTTTTAGTTCTTCTCGTGACAAAAATTCAACGGGAACACCCACTGCATCGGCTACAATGGCACCATATAGTGTAGTATATATTTTATCTTTCATTAATTGCCTCCCTAATTATGTATGATTTCAAAAGAATAAGGATCCATAGTTCTCATTATATGTTATGGAATCATTAGTTGAAAGTCTCCTTCAGTGGAAATAGCCACTAAATGGCAAAAAGTATTTGGATATCTTTTTAGTAAATAGGCAAATGATGTTTCTTTGTATATAACGAAAAAATGATGCCCTTGCAGAAATGTATAATGAGCTACTTTGTCAACACAAAAAAATCCACAGGTTTAAGGATAATTTCTGGTGGCACTCAATCTTGACAAATCAGATAAAATCTGGTAGCATTCTGAGACCTAGTAAATGAGGTGATGGGCTACTAGCTCAGTAGGTAGAGCAACGCCCTTTTAAGGCGTGGGTCATTGGTTCGAATCCAATGTAGCTCATAAAAGACTTCTGCTGGATTGCAGGAGTCTTTTTTTTGTCCCTCCGACTGTCGGATGTGTTTTTTCCGAATATATTTCCCCATTCATATTGACATTGGTCATTCCAATCCATTAAACTGACATTATTACTATTTTTGTCTAAATGAAATTACGAAGAGGTATTTTTTTATGGAATATAATTTGGAGCGTCAGCACGATAAGGGAAAGCTCCACGCCATCGAGCGCATCACTGCACTGGTGGACAAGGATTCCTTCATGGAGATTTATTCCAGCGTCCACCACAACTGCACCAGCTTCGGCATGGCTGGGAAGGAGATTCCTTATGACGGTGTCATCACTGGCTTTGGTTTGGTGAACGGCCGTCGTGTTGCCATCTATGCCCAGGACTTTACCGTACAGGGTGGTTCCTTGGGAAAGATGCACGGTGACAAGATTGCCCAGATCATCGACATGGCTATCGAGGCCCGATGTCCTGTCATCGGTATCAACGACTCCGGTGGAGCCCGTATTCAGGAGGGAGTGAATTCTCTGGCTGGCTACGGTAATCTCTTCTATCAGAACGTCCGTGCCTCAGGCTACATCCCCCAGATTTCCATTATCGCCGGCCCCTGTGCCGGTGGAGCCGTCTATTCCCCTGGAATCACGGACTTCATCTTCACCGTTGACGATATCAGCTACATGTTCATCACTGGGCCAAAGGTGGTGAAGAGCGTCATGTTCATGGACATCACCGAGGAGGATCTGGGTGGTGGTGCCATTCATGCCCAGAAGTCCGGTGTCACCCATTTTCGCTGCCCTGACGAGAAGGATTGCTTTGCCAAGGTTCGCAAGCTTTTGGACTATGTGCCCCATTATTATGGTGACCGTGTTCCCTCCGCTTCCGTCCGCTATGATGCCCGCAAGAAGGCAAAGCGCATTGCCGAGGTGCTGCCGGAGCGGAGTACCCAGGGCTACGACATCCGCAATGTCATCGACTGTCTGGTGGACGACGACAGCTTCTTCGAGGTGGCCGAGGAATTCGCCATCAACGTGGTGGTTGGTTTTGCCCGCATCGAGGGCCGCACCATCGGCATTGTGGCCAACAATCCGGCGGGGCTGGGTGGTATCATGAACTGCGATGCCTCCGACAAGGCGGCCCGGTTCATTCGCTACTGCGATGCCTTCAATATCCCTCTGCTCAGTCTGGTGGACATTCCCGGCTTTATCCCTGGTCCCCAGGAAGAGCAGAAGGGCATCATCCGCCACGGAGCAAAGCTCATCTATGCCTACTCTGAGGCCACGGTACCCAAGATCACCGTCATCACCAGAAAGGCCTACGGTGGAGCCTACATTGCCATGTGCTCCAAGCATATCGGGGCAGACTTTGTGTTTGCCTGGCCCCAGGCCGAGATTGCGGTTATGGGTGCTGAGGGGGCCATTCAGATTCTCTATGCCAAGGAAGCCAAGGATCCTGCCCATGCCCAGCTCATTGAGGAGAAGTTGAAGGAGTACCGGGAGACCGTCATGACACCTAAGACTGCTGCCCAGCAGGGCTACATCTCCGAGGTCATCAATCCAGAAGAAACCCGTCGGAAGATTGCCCAGTGCCTCCGCTTCTTGAAGAGCAAGAAGTCCACCTCCTGTGTGGAGAAGAAGCACGGCAACATCCCCCTGTAAGTACTGCTCACTTGTTTTGAAAAAGGCTGGTTGTTTCCTCCATGGAGGGGATTTCCAGTCTTTTTTTTCACGTTTGCCTCCCATTTATGAAAATAAATTAAAAATGGTATGAAACTATTGTGGTTTTGTTTAATTTGTCTTATGCTGAATCGAACATTTAACGTAGGAGGTTTAATGTGAACAAGAAAATTCTTATCATTGCAGCACTCCTGATGGTAGTCTGTATTGGTGGTGCCTTTGCCTGGGCTATTGGTATCCAGGGTGGTGGTGGTTACCCTGCTGGAGGTGGTGCTGCCGTTACTTTCAAGCTGGACTCCTTGCCATTGGTTTTTGCTGCAGATGCAGCGATTTATTCTAATGCTTTCATGATTGGTCTTACTGGGGACTATTGGTTCTTGAATGACACTCTTGTTGACACTGGAATTGGGCCTCTGGGCTGGTTCCTCGGTGCTGGAGCAGGTGTTGGTCTGTGGCTTGGTGATGACATCTTTGGTATTCAGCTGGCTGCACGTCTGCCTATCGGACTGAACATGATGATTCCTGTAGGCTCTATCGAAATTGAGCCCTATATCCAGGTAGTTCCCACTCTTGGTGCAAACCTGATGTATGGTGATATTTTCCACTTTGGTGTTGCTGGTAACCTCGGTCTCCGCTTCCACTTCTAAGTCACTGATTTAAAAGTGATAATCCCTTGGAATAGGCATTTGCCTTCCAAGGGATTTTTTTCCTGCACCAGCAGGTTTAGGGGAACTTCATGTTCTCCGCTTTTTGTTATGTAAGCTTTGCTTCCCAGTCAGCTTCCTTAAAGCCCACCAGAATTGTGTCACCTGCCACCAGAATGGGGCGCTTCACCAGCATTCCGTCGCTGGCCAGCAAATCCAGCTGCTCATCCTGGCTCATGCCAGGCAGTTTGTCCTTTAGCCCCAGCTCCTTGTACAACAAGCCGCTGGTATTGAAGAATTTTTTCAGTGGCAGGCCACTCTTGGCGAACCAAGCTGCCAGTTGGTCTCGGCTGGGTTTACTTTCCTTCAAGTCAGTGGGATTGTATTCCACATTGTTTGCTTCAAGCCATTTCTTCGCCTTCTGGCAGGTACCGCAACGGGGATACCAGAAAAAATCAGCCATAGTTTCCTCCTTGTGGGAAGGTGCTTTCCCACATCACAATTTATACCAAAAAGAGTCCCTCTGCCGGCCGCAGATAGTTGTTGGCCAGCATCTGCACGTGGGACAAAAATGCGGGGTCGGTAAAGTGCTTGGCCTTGGTGTGGCACACCTTCACGCAGGCCTGGCACTTGATGCAGGTGCCGGGAACCAGGCTGGTGTCCTCAGGGGAGATGGCTCCAGTGGGACAGCGGCGGGCACAGGCACCGCAGGAATCACAGTGCTCCAGGTGGGTCTGAGGCTTTGCCTTCAGGAACTGCACCGGCTGGTTGTCCACGCCGAGGGGCGTGTAGTAGGGGGCGGGGTAGGCTCCCGGCACTGCCAGCTCTGTGGAGGGGGTGCCCGCCGCAATCTTTTTAGCTGCCTGCTCTGCAAATTCTAGTACCTGGGCCATGTCATGGGAATTGGGGCGACCCTGTCCTATGTCTGCCAAAAACACATGCTCCGTGGGGACTGCTGCCACCGCCGCCACCTGGAAGCCGTTCTTCTTCATCTCGTTGTAGAATTCGATGGGGGCGTTGTCGTAATTGCGGTTTCCGAACACGTTCATGGTTATGGCCGTGGCTCCGTTGCCTTTGATGTTCTCTTGAATGAAAGACAGCATCTTGTTGGGGAGCCTGCCCGCATACACCGGTGTCATACAGACGACAATATCCTCTGGTCCGAAGCTGAAGACCTCCCTTCGTTCCTTGGGCAAGGTAAAGCTCTGCTGCTCTAGGGGAAGGTGCAGAATCTGGGCTATTCTGCTGCCCACCTCTACCGCCACCTTTCGGGCATTTCCTGTGGGACTGAAGTACAAAGCCACCACCTGTTTGAATCGTTTATCCATTTTTTTCTCCTCCAAATAAAATATATCATAGTAGAAAAAAAAAATATAGAGTATACTCCTCTCATCTTCTATTATATGAAAAAGAAATCTTGCTTTTATTTTTATTTTACTATATGATGGTCAAACCCCTTGGAGGGGTTATTATGCCCTCCCAAATTGACCATAAGGAGATACTATGAGAAAGTATGAGTTGATGACTATCTTCCCCATCGAGGAAGAAAAGTACAATGCAGGACTCAATACCCTTCGCACAACTTTGGGTGAATTCGGTGTTGAGATTGAGAAGGAAGAGCCCTTCGGAGACCGGGATCTCTGCTACGAGGTGAAGAAGCAGAAGCGAGGACGTTTTGTGCTGCTGAACATCAAGGCAAATCCCGCCAAGATTGTTGATATCAACCGCCAGTTCAAGTTGAACCCTGAGCTGTTGAAGTGCATGTTCGTCAAGATTGACGAGTAAATAATTCGTTGCAGGAGGCAGGTATGGCAGCTGATTTGAATCATGTGACAATAATTGGACGGCTCACCCGTGATGCGGACTTAAAGTATACGCAGGCAGGCTTTGCCATCTCCAATTTTTCCATTGCCGTCAACCGCCGCCGAAAGAACGGGGACCAGTGGATTGAGGAGGCGAGCTTCTTTGAAATCAGCCTCTACGGAAAGTCTGCTGAGACGTTGAAGCCATATCTTATCAAGGGTAAGCAAGTGGCTATAGACGGAGAACTGCGTCAGGATAGATGGGAGCAGGACGGCCAGAGCCGAAGTAAGGTGGTTATTGTGGCCAACAATGTCCAGCTTCTCGGTGGAAATGCTGGTGGAGGTGGGAATGCACCTGCCGGGGGGTATAGCCAGCCC
>CAMGSV010000160.1 GCA_946061495.1 uncultured Spirochaetales bacterium
TGGGATATATCCAGAATCTGGGTCAGTCCTGAGTCGAATTCGTAGAGCTTCGACAGCACCTCAGGACTGGCTTTCAGCACCCGAATCAGGATGACAGCGCTCATGATCACCACCGGCAGCAGGGAAAAGAGAAAGCCAAAGGCACAGGCGGAGGCATAGGTCAGCAAGTCGTTCTGGATGAAGAAATGTCCGGTGAGGAATGCCTCCTGGATGAAGGTTCGCACGGTGTACCGCTTTGCCTGGTTTGTGGGGAAGTCCTGCTGGCTCATACTCAAACTATACCTCAAATATCAATGAAAGGCTAGGACTTGGACTCTGGCTTGATTTTTGCTATAATTTCCGTCACGGCAATTTCAGGAGGAAGTATGAAGCATATCCAGGTGGTGGCCGCCATCTTTTCCAAGATCAGTGTTGACCATGGCTACGAGATTTTTTGTGTTCAGCGTCCGGGACCAAAGCCTGGTTCTCAGCCAAAGGAGACGGACTTCAAGTGGGAGTTTCCCGGCGGCAAGGTTGAGGAGGGAGAGACCCACGAGGATGCCCTCAAGCGGGAGATTTGGGAGGAGCTGGAGGCAACCATCTCCGTGGACGATTTCCTGATGACGGTGGAGCACCAGTACAAGGATTTCGCCGTCACCCTCCACCTGTACTATTGCACTCCCAACGGCCCCTTCCAGTTGCGGGAGCATATCGACTCCTGTTGGCGCTCGGTGGAGTCCCTGGGAGAGCTGGACTGGGCACCTGCCGACTATCCGGTGATAGCGCGGTTGCAGGAGCTGGAGGAGAAGGATCGTACCGACCGCTTCTTCGCACTGGTCTGCTAGCCATCGTTCCTTAGCACAGAGTGTTTAATACAGCGCGTTCCTTTGGTGTGCAGTGGCTTATCACTAATACTAAGGCACAATCTCTACAGTTTCATTATTTTTTCATCCCGTCCGTAACTCTATCAAAGTTTTTTGGTTTGCACTTTTAAAGGCTTTCTTCTATACTTTGCAGGAGAGTTACCATTCTTATGAAAAAGATACTAGTTCTTGCCGTTTGTTTTATTTTGTCACTCCCCATTTGGGCGTCAAGTCCTGAGTTGAAGGCGCTTATGCGTCGTGCACAGCCCTTCGACCGGGGGGCTTCCCTCCAGACCTCGGTGGATGCTATCATCACCACAAAAAAGGGGAAGGAAACCCTGATGAAATACACTATGTACACCCTCCGCCAAGATGGTAAGATTCAGGTGATGATTGCCTTCTCCGCCCCCAACTCCTTTGACGGGACGCGCATCCTTACGGTGGTGCCGGAGGAGGGTGGCGTTCCCGGTGTCATCATCAAGTTCAAGTCCTTCTTTGCCACCATGCGGATTCCTTTTGTGAACTCCGACATGTCCTTCTTTGGAATGGATTTTACCTCTGGAGACATGAACCCCCGCAACTCATCCTTCGACACCTACACCCTGCTGGAGGAGACCACGCTGGCAGATGGCAGTCCCTGTTATGTGGTGGAAGCCCTTCCGGTGAAGGATGGTCAGTATCACCGCATGGTGCATTATGTGGATCTGGCCAAGGAGATGATTGTCAAGTCTGAGATGTACGACAGCAAGGGAAGGAAGGTGAAGGTGATGGAGGTTTTGGAGTGCGTTCCGGTGCAGGGAATTTGGTCGGCGCAACGGATTAGAATGACCGACCTCAAGTCTGGCTCCAACACCCTGCTGACCTACAGCAACCTGGTATATCATGGGGATTACGCATCCTATGTGAACACCTCCTTCCTCAAGACTGGGGATTCAACGGACTAAGGTTCTTGTTCCGGTAGATGTACGACCTCAGGTCCATCTGCTCGTCTGGTGGTTCCCATTTCCTCACTTTACCTAGCCATTCTTTTACGTTATAATCCTTATCCATGGAAATTTGCTTTGTAATGTTGAAGCCCGGCGTGGTGAATCGCCGGATTGTAGGAGAGATTATCTCCCGTCTTGAACGGAAGGGACTGCAGCTGGTGGGAATGAAGATGCTGCAGGTTTCCGATGCCACCGCCGCCAGCCATTATGCCGAGCATGTGGGAAAGTCCTTCTACCAGGAACTGGTGGACTACATCACCAGCGGTCCCGTGGTGGCTATGGCCTGGCAGGGTGACGACTGTGTTTCTCTCGTCCGCAAACTGGTGGGAGCCACCAAGCCTTCAGAGGCACAGCCGGGAACTATCCGTGGCGACTACTGCATTCACACAAATCACAATGTTATCCATGCCTCCGACGCTCCCGAAAGCGGGAAGCGGGAGGTTTCCCTCTATTTTAAAGACGAAGAGCTGTGCCTGTGGAAGGATGAGCTTGCAGGCTGGATGTAAAGGAGTCGGTCATGAACGCTAAGTCAGTAGGTGTTATTGGTGCTGGCGCTTGGGGAACAGCCGTTGCCCAGGCCTTGGCGCGTGGGGGCAACACGGTGGAGATTTGGGCTCGTGAGCAGGAGGTGGTGGACTCCATCAATCTGCATCATGAGAACAGCCGCTACCTGCCGAAATTCCAGCTGTCGGAGAACCTGACTGCCTCCACCGACATTATGCAGGTGGCCTCAGACAAGGAATTCCTGATTCTGGCCAGTCCCTCCCTCTACCTTGCTTCCACTGTGGCGCAGATTCTGGAGGTGCCCACCATCAAGGACGGCTCCACCTGCATCGGTGTGCTGACCAAGGGCTTTGTCCCCTCCCACAAGGGGCCCCGCCTCATCCTTGAGACTCTGGAGGAGGTGCTGCCCCCTGTCTATGGCAAGAGTCTGGTGTACATCTCCGGTCCCAGCCATGCGGAGGAGGTGGCCATGGGCAAGCTGACCGGACTCATTGCCGCCAGCGAGAATCCAAAGAATTCCATCCGCTTCCGGGAGCTGCTTCGGGTGCGGGGCCTCATGGTGTATTCCAGCCTGGATGTGGTGGGGGTGCAGATTTGCGCCGCCGCCAAGAATGTCATCGCCGTGGTGTTCGGCAGTCTGGATGCTGTGGCGGAAACCTCCGACCTCTTCGGCGACAACACCGAATCCCTGCTTTTGGCCGCCGGCCTCAACGAGATTCAGACCCTGGGCTTTGCCATGGGTGCCACCCATTCCGAGACCTTCTCCTCCATCGCCGGGGTGGGAGACCTGGATGTCACCTGCCGCAGCAAGTACGGCCGCAACCGCCGCTTCGGCCACGAGCTCATCCAAAAGGACTTGCTGGCGCGGTTCACCAATCTGGATGACCTCATCGCTCGCATCGGAGAGATTGGCTACCTGCCGGAGGGTGCGGTGGCCTGCAAGTACATCCATCAGATTTGCCAGGAGAAGGGAGTCAAGCTGCCTATTTGTGACGGCCTCTATCGCATCCTGAACAAGGAAATCGCCCCCATAGATTTTATGTACGAGCTTTTGGGCCAGCCCATCCTGGGGTTGAACTAAGGAGATGGCTATGAATTTCATCGACGGGGGCGTGGCCGCTCCCCAGGGCTTTACCACCAACGGACTTTGTGTCGGCATCAAGGCTGGCAGGACAAAGCCGGACACCGCATTGATTTTCTCGGAACGGCCCTGTGCCGCCGCCGGAGTGTTCACCAAGAACAGGGTGCAGGCTGAGTGCGTCAAGCTGTCCCGTCGTCACGTGGCGGATGGCTCGGCCCAGGCGGTTATCGTTAATTCCGGCAACGCCAACGCCTGCACTGGAGAGCAGGGAGCCCAGGCAGCACTGCGGATGGCCCAGTCGGCCGCCTCATGCCTTTCCCTCCCTGCCAACGAGGTGCTTGTCTGCTCCACCGGTGTAATCGGACAGCAGTTGCCGGTGGAGAAAATCGAATGCCAGATGGCCCAGCTGGTGGCAGGACTCTCCAAGGAGGGCCATCGAGCCGCCCGAGAAGCCATCATGACCACCGACACCCGCTACAAGGAGGCGGCCTTGGAAACCACCATCGGCGGAAAGCCCGTCCGGCTGGGAACCATGGCCAAGGGCTCCGGCATGATTCACATCAACATGGGCACCATGCTGGGCTTCATCACCACCGACTGTGCCATCTCCGCTGACATGCTGGACAAGGCTCTGCGGGAAAGCGTAGCGGGAACCTACAACTGTGTCTCTGTTGATGGAGACACCAGCACCAACGACACCCTGCTGATTCTCGCCAACGGTATGGCGGGCAACCAGGTGATTGACAGCGAGGGCCCCGACTACGATGCCTTCCTGTCCGCCTTGAACCAGCTGAACACCATCATGGCAAAGTGCATTGCCGCCGACGGTGAGGGAGCCGAGCATCTGGTGGAGTGCCGGGTGGCTGGAGCCGCCTCAGTGGAGGCTGCCCGCATCCTTGCCAAGTCAGTCATCTCCTCCAACCTGGTGAAGGCCGCCTGTTTCGGAAAGGATGCCAACTGGGGCCGCATCCTCTGTGCCATGGGGTATTCCGGCGGCAGCTTTACCCCGGAGCGCACCTCCGTCTCCTTCGAAAGCGAGGCCGGAACCATCGCAGTCTTCCGTCAGGGCATTCCCCTGGACTTTGACGAGGAGCTGGCCACCCGGATTCTTTCCGCTGCCGAGACGCGGATTCTGGTGCAGCTGCAGGATGGCAACTGTTCTGGTACTGCTTGGGGCTGTGACCTTACCTATGAGTATGTGAAGATAAATGGAGACTACCGCACCTAATGCGGTGAGCCAAGAGCAATGCTTGCCCTGCAATTTTTGCGGGGCTTTTTTACAGAGGATAGAGAAATGGATATTTGTAACGAAGACTGGGCTGACGTACTGGTTCAAGCCTTGCCCTATTTCAAGCAGTTTGTGGGAAAGACCGT
Organism: uncultured Spirochaetales bacterium; assembly: GCA_946061495.1. Classification (GTDB taxonomy): domain Bacteria; phylum Spirochaetota; class Spirochaetia; order Treponematales; family Treponemataceae; genus Treponema_F. The sequence goes on from CAMGSV010000160.1 coordinate 4,788, forward strand.
GGTGGTAAAGTACGGCGGAAACGCCATGCTCAACGAGGAACTGAAGGCTGCCGTCATGCAGGACATTGTGCTGCTGAACACCATCGGTGTCCATGTGGTGCTGGTGCACGGCGGCGGGCCGGAAATCAATGCCATGCTGGAGCGGGTGGGCAAGGAGTCCCGCTTTGTCAACGGTCTGCGCTACACCGATGGAGAGACCATGGAGGTGGTGCAGATGGTGCTCACCGGCAAGCTGAACAAGGACATCGTGGGGCTGCTGCTGCAGAGTGGCGGGCGTGCCGTGGGCTTGAGCGGCGTGGATTCCGGCCTCCTTCGGGCAAGGAAGATTGATTCTAACGGTGAGGACTTGGGCTTTGTGGGCGATGTTACCGAGGTGCATCCCGAAATCCTCCAGTCCCTGTTGGAGCAGGGCTTTATCCCGGTGGTGTCCACCGTAGCCTTGGGTGAGCAGGGCGACATGAACCGCTACAACATCAATGCCGACACCGCCGCCGCCAAGATTGCCGTGGCATTGAAGGCAGAGAAATTCGTCCAGCTCACCAATGTGCCCGGTGTCCTCCGTGACGTAAAGGACCCCTCCAGCCTCATCAAGCGCATTGCCCGGGATGCCATCCCCTCCATGATTGCCACCGGCATCATCTCCTCCGGCATGATTCCCAAGATTGAGTGCTGCTTCGAGGCCCTGAAGGGCGGTGTTCTTCGCACCCACATCATCGATGGCCGGGTCCCCCATTCCCTCCTCATCGAAATGTTCAGCGATAGAGGCGTAGGAACGATGATTCTGTAGCCGAGGTTGCCCCGACCGAGGCGTAGGTACCACACGAAAATAAATTTTGATTGATAACAAAATTTACTCAGCCCTAAAGTCGAGTTTTAATTCTAGGAAAAGATTTCAGTCTACATTC
>CAMGSV010000161.1 GCA_946061495.1 uncultured Spirochaetales bacterium
TATGGCCACATCGTGGCTGATAAACTCTCTCCAACGTACAGGAAACTGTACAACCGGGGGGGGGGGGGTAACAAGATCACCCTCCTCCCCCACTTTTTTTACCCTTGGCGACACCGCCTCTTTATGCTATACTTTCCCCATGAGCCAGATTTCTGTTCTTCCCGGTAGACCACTGCCTTATGGAGCCTCGCCTGTCCGCTCTGGAGTCAATTTTAGCGTCTTTTCACGGAACGCCACATCGATAACCCTCGACATATTCGAAAACGCTGACGACAGCACCCCCATTTTTTCCTACACCCTGGATCCTGTCATCAACAGAACAGGTGACATCTGGCATGTCTGCCTCCACGGTGTCCAGCCCGGTGCCCTCTACCTGTATCGAGTGGACGGAGCCTTCGACCCCAAGAACGGCCATCGGTTCAACAAGAACCAGTTCCTGCTGGATCCCTACGCCAAGGCTCTGACAGACACCTCAATCTTTGCGAACCTGCCGCCCCACTACCGCACACCGGTGGACAAGCTGGACGTGGAGCTGGAAAAGCTTCGATCCGCCCGAGGCTTTCCCAAATGCGTGGTGATTGACGACAGCGCATTCGACTGGCAGGGAGACCGACCCCTGAACTATGGCATGAAGGACTCCATCATCTACGAGACCCATCTGCGAGGCTTCACCGCCAGTCCCACCTCCAAGGTGCAATTTCCCGGCACCTATCGGGGTATGATAGAAAAGATTCCCTACCTGAAGGAGCTGGGCATTACCAGCGTGGAGCTGCTACCCATCCAGGAATTCGACGAGTACGAGAACGCTAACACCAATCCCCGCACGGGAGAGCGGCTGAAGAACCACTGGGGCTACAGCACCATCGCCTTCTTTGCCCCCAAGGTCTCCTATGCCGCCGACAGGAGTCCCGGTGCCGTAGTAAAGGAATTCAAGGAGATGGTGCGGGAATTCCACAAGGCGGGAATCGAGGTTATCCTAGACATTGTATTCAACCACACGGCGGAGGGAAACGAGCACGGTCTCACCCTGAATTTCCGTGGCTTTGACAATTCCATCTATTATATTTTGGAAGACCAGCACAAGCAGTACTACAAGAATTTCTCCGGCTGTGGCAACACCGTCAACTGCAACCATCCAGTGGTCCGCAGTCTCATCATCGACTGCCTGCGCTACTGGGTCACCGAAATGCACGTGGACGGCTTCCGCTTTGACCTGGCCTCCATCCTGGGCCGTGACAAGAACGGCAATCTCACCAACAATCCCCCGGTGCTGGAGCGGATTGCAGAGGATCCCGTCTTGCGCAACACAAAGATTATCGCCGAGGCCTGGGACGCTGGCGGAGCCTACCAGGTAGGAAGCTTCCCTGGAGGCCGCTGGGCTGAATGGAACGACCGGTTCCGTGACGACTGCCGCCGCTTCTGGCGGGGAGACGACAACATGGCCGCAGATGCCGCCACCCGCATTGGAGGAAGCGCCGACTTGTATGGCGACGACGGACGAAAGCCCTACCATTCCATCAACTTTGTTACCAGCCATGATGGCTTCACCATGAACGACCTGGTGTCCTACAACGGCAAGCACAACGAAGAAAACGGCGAGAACAACCGTGACGGCTCCGACAACAACTGCAGCTTCAACTATGGCTACGAAGGCCCCACCCAGAACAGGGCCATCGAAAAGGTCCGCAACCAGCAGATAAAGAATTTCCTCTGTAGCCTCATCTTCTCCCAGGGAACTCCCATGCTGCTGGCGGGAGATGAAATCCGCAGAAGCCAGCGAGGCAACAACAACGCCTACTGCCAAGACAACGAGCTTTCTTGGTTGGACTGGACCTGTCTGGAAATCCACAAGGAAATCCTCCTGTTTACCCAAAAGGCCCTGCAGGTCAGACGAGCCCACCCCGTTTTCCGCCGCCTTGAATTCTTCGAGGGAAAACGCCACGGAGGCCCTGCCTCCAGCCTCCCTGATGTCAGCTGGTTCGGCCCCGACGGACGTGACCCAGACTGGGAGAAGGCGAACCACTTTCTGGCCTACCGTCTCGGCGGCGGCAAGCTGGAGACCGGTGCGGAGGAAGACGACTGGGACTTCTTCGTGATGTGCAACTCTGCCACCAACGATATCACCGTCACCCTGCCACCTCCCGCCAGAGGCAAGAAGTGGCACGGACTCATCGACACCTCCGCATCCTCCCCCGACGACTTCATCCCGGAAGACCAACTGGAACCGCTGGAGGTGCAGAAAACCTACGTGCTGCCCGCCAGAACCACCGCCATACTGGTGGGAAAATAAGCTGCTGGGGGACGGGAGATAAAATGCAAGCCACTTTTTCCCCAAGGACTCCCTTTTCGCAGCCTCCCACGCTACTAAACCCCTTTACCTTGACATATTCCCCAGTTGGGATTATCATTTTAATGCTCTGGGAATCACTGGAAGCAGCATTCCCACACATCATGGACAGAAGGAACGATGATGACTTTCGACAAGGAACAATTCAAAGACGCCCTTACCCGCCGACTCAAGCGACAGTACGGCAAGGACAGCACCCAGACCAGCAAGCATGACCTGTTTGACGCAGTTTCCGCCACGGCCTTGGACGTAATCATGCCCAACTGGATGGAAACCCGACGCCAGTACACCAACAAGCCCACCCGGCAGGTGTACTACCTCTCTGCTGAATTTCTCATGGGCCGGGCATTGAGCAACAACCTCATCAACATGGGCATCAAGGATGCCGTAGCAGAGGTTCTCAAGGACCTGGACATTGACTATAACATGATAGAAGACGAGGAGCCCGACGCAGGATTGGGCAACGGTGGCCTTGGCCGCCTGGCAGCCTGCTTCCTGGACTCCCTTGCCACCCTGGACTATCCTGGCCACGGCTACGGCATCCGCTACGAGTACGGCATGTTCGAGCAGCACATCGAAAACGGCTACCAGGTGGAGTATCCCGACTGCTGGCTTAAGTTCCGGGATCCCTGGGAAATCAAGCGCAGCGACCTTGCGGTCTCCGTCGTATTCGGCGGCCACATTTCCGTACGCCGTGACGACACCGGCCGGGAGCACTTTGCCATTGACGGTGGCGAGGTGGTGACGGCCACCCCCTTCGACATGCCCATCATCGGCTTTGACACCAAGACGGTGAATACCCTGCGCCTGTGGCAGGCCTCCTCCCCCAACGGATTCGACCTGCAGCTGTTCAACAACATGGAGTACAGCCGGGCCGTGGAGCGGCAGACCAGCGCCGAGAACATCTCCCGTGTCCTCTATCCCAACGACTCGGGCCCCAGCGGAAAGGCATTGCGGCTGAAGCAGCAGTACTTCTTCACCTCCGCCAGCCTCCAGGACCTGGTGCGCAACTATGTGAACACCTACGGCCCCGACTTCTCCCAGTTTGCCGACCTCCACGTCATTCAGCTGAACGACACCCATCCGGTGGTGGCCATTCCTGAGCTGATGCGCATCCTCATGGACAACCACGGCCTCAGTTGGGAGGATGCCTGGGACGTTGTCACCAAGACCTTCGCCTACACCAACCACACTATCCTGGCGGAGGCCCTGGAGAAGTGGCCCATCGACATCTTCCAAGGACTGCTCCCCCGCATCTACCAGATTGTGGAGGAAATCAACCGCCGCTTCCTCATCAGCCTGCGGGAACGATATCCCGGCGACTACGAGAAGCACGACCGCATGTCCATCATCGGACACGGCATGATTCGCATGGCATGGCTGGCCATCCACGGCTCCTTCAGCGTCAACGGTGTGGCCGCACTCCACACAGAAATCCTCAAGTCCCACGAGCTGCGGGACTGGGCCGAATTCTATCCGGAAAAATTCAACAACAAGACAAACGGCGTCACCCAGCGGCGGTGGCTGCTGAGCGCCAACCCTGCCCTGGCAAACTTCATCACCGAGAAGATCGGCCACGGCTGGGAAAAGGACCTCTCCCAGCTGCGCAAGCTTGAGGCCTTTGCCGACGATCCCGAAGCACAGCAGAAATTCCTGGACATCAAGCGGGCCGACAAGCAGAAGCTGGCCCAGTACCTGAAGGTGACCCAGAACGAGTTCTTGGACCCTGACTCCATCTTCGACATGCAGATCAAGCGGCTCCACGAGTACAAGCGGCAGCTGCTGAACGTGCTCCACATCATGTACCTGTACAACAGAATTCTGGAGGAGCCCAACTTCAATCCACCGCCACGGACCTACATCTTTGGTGCCAAGGCGGCCTCCGGCTACCGGCGGGCAAAGACCATCATCAAGCTCATCAACACGGTGGCGGAGCGCATCAACAACGATCGCCGGGTGAAGGGCAAGCTGCGGGTGGTCTTTGTGGAGAACTATCGTGTCAGCATGGCGGAGAAGCTCTTCCCGGCCTCCGACGTTTCCGAGCAGATTTCCACCGCAGGAAAGGAGGCCTCCGGCACCAGCAACATGAAGTTCATGCTGAACGGAGCCCTGACCCTGGGAACCATGGACGGAGCCAACATCGAGATTGTGGAGGAGGCCGGCAGGGAGAACGCATTCATCTTCGGCCTCACTTCCGACGAGATTCTCAAGATTGAGCATGAGCACAGCTACAATCCCCAGAAGTATCTGGACCGGAACCCCCAGCTGGCAAAGGTGATGAACCAGCTCATAGACGGCACCTACGACCCCACCTGCCAGCTGTTCAAGGAAATCTACGACTCCTTGGTTTACGGTGTGGAGGGACAGCGACCCGACGTATACTATGTGCTGGCTGATTTCGACGCCTATGTGGCGGCCCAGGAGAAGGTGGCCGAAGAATACCAGGACCGCAACAACTGGGCCCGCAAGGCCATCCTGAACATCGCCCGCTCCGGCAAGTTCAGCTCCGACCGCACCATCGAGGACTACGTGCGGGACATCTGGAAGCTGGAGAAGCTGGTGTTCTAGCAGCACATTTCCCCAAAACAACGAATCCCGGAGCCAAACAGCAGTGGTTCCGGGATTTTTTATAAAAGATAGGTCGGTTTTGTCAAAATGCAGCAACCTGCAGCATTCCTCCAGTTTGAGAAAACTCAAGGATTAAATGGGCCTCGGAATAAAACACCTCTTTCAAATACCCTAATTCTTCTTCTGTATAGCCAAAGACATCTTCCCATTTCTTTTCAGACAAATAGCAGGTGGCTCTTTTGAAACACCGTTTTTCATCTGGTGTCTGGCAATCTGCGGGCTCTTCTCCTCCCCAATCAAATTCACATTTTAAGGGCTATTATGGACAAATTCGCTTACGAATGACACTGTCCTTGCACACACGCCGAGCGAGCGATCTGGCTCAAAAGCCGGAATTTCCTTACATGAAACGGGATGCATTCTAGCTAGAATGGTTGGAATTTCATTGCATGAAATTCCTCGTTTCATGCTTTGAAATTTTGAATTTCAAAGCATCTTGTATTCCCATTTGTTTTTGATTTTGCAGGTTACGATGAACTGCGTGTGGGGTCTTCTGCACTTAGCGGACAGGAACGAGGGTGTGGAGCTAAATAGGAGTGGCTTTTTTCATTACACTGTATTCAAAATATTAATCAGTTCACTCTCTAAAATATCTAGTTTTGTGGAGGGAAATAAGGCAGCCCCCTTTATGTCCTTGGCCACAAGGTCAAGCTTTTCAAAGCCTTTCAATCGTCGCCAACTTT
>CAMGSV010000162.1 GCA_946061495.1 uncultured Spirochaetales bacterium
ATCTCGTTTCCGTTTTCGTCATATGCCTTTGCGGAAATGGTACCCGATGCATATGGTGGTGGACGGAGAGATTGTCTTTGGACTCATGGGCATCAAGGGCATGGGCGAGGGGGCGGCAGAAGCCATTGTCACTGAGCGGGAGAAGAACGGCCCCTACAAGGATTTCATGGATCTGCTGGACCGGGTGAATCCCTCGGATATCAACAAGAAGGTGCTGGAAGTGCTAATCAAGACTGGGGCCTTCGACAAGCTGGGAACCAACCGGGGCACCTTGCTGGCCAATCTGGAGGAGGCCACCTCCTATGTTGAGGCCAAGCGGGAAAGCACCAGGTTCGGCCAGGTGAGTCTCTTTGAGGATTCCGGCGAGAAGGAATTCGCCGACTTCGTATTCCATCAGGTGGAAGAACAGCCACAGCTGGAGTTGCTTGCCATGGAAAAGGAGTGCATCGGGTGCTATGTCACTGGGCATCCCCTGGATGAGTACAAGGAACTAATCCAAAACGCCTGCACCCTTTCCACCAGCAGTATGGAGCGGGCCCAGGGGGAAAAGATGTACACCATCATCGGACAGCTGAAGGAACTGCGGCCCATTGTCACCAAGAAGGGGGCAGCCATGGCCTTTGCCAAGCTGGAGGACATGGAGGGTGAGGTGGAGATCACCTTTTTCCCGAAGGTTTGGGAACAGCACCGCCACCATCTGGCCAATGACCAGGTAGTAGCCATCTCCGGCAAGGTTGATAAAAACCGGGGAGAAAATCCTTCCTTCCTTGTGGAGGAGATACCGGAGATGAATGCCCTCAAGGCAAGAACGAACTGGGACATCCACATAAAAATTGACCCAATGCTCAACAATGAGCAGCAAATTCACGGTTTGAGGGATTTTTTATTTGGCTCTACGGGCAATTCTTGTGTATATTTTCATGTAGATACCTCCTCTGGATCAAAAATCGTGAAGGCAAACCCCTTGATGAAGGTGAACAACTCGGACAGTTTCATCAAGGAATTGGAAATGCAGCCAATGGTCACAGAGGTGTGGCGAGAGTAGTTTTCCTCAAATGGGAGGAATTGAAAGGAGTTCCCAATGAAAATTTTCGGTCTGCTGTCAGGAGTCATCAGTATCTACACCATGCTATGCTTTATCAGAATTATACTCACTTGGATTCCCAGCCTGAACTACTCCAAGTTCGGCCAGATTCTGGCATCCATCTGTGATCCCTATATGAATTATTTCCGGGGAATCCGTTTCCTCCGCATCGGCAACATGGACTTCAGTCCGGTGCTTTCCATCGGGCTTCTGGTGGTAGCCTCAAACCTGCTGTCAACCCTGGCAGTCACCGGCCAGCTGAAGATTGGATACCTGCTGGCCTCCGTGATTTCCATGATCTGGTCCATTGTTGCGTCGATATTGAGCTTCCTCATCATCCTGCTGCTTATCCGTATCATCGCCCTCTTTGTCAGCAAGGGTGGCACCTCCTTCTGGTACAGTCTTGACAGAACTCTCAATCCGGTGGTGTACAAGGTGGCGGGAATATTCCGGGGACGAAACACCTTCATGACCCAGAAGGCAGCCTACCTCATCACTATAGTGGCCATCTTTGTGCTGCGGATTGCAGGAAACATCCTGTTTTCGGTGGTGGCGGGACTGTTCATCCGTCTCCCCTTCTAGCAACTGCGGGGCCATGCCATGAAACTGAAGGAAATCGAGACCCCCATCTCCACCCTCTCTGGCATTGGTCCCGCCAAAGCCCGTCTCTTTGCCAACCTGGGCATCTACACCATCGCCGACCTTTTGGGTTATTATCCCAAGGACTGGGAGGACCGCACCCAGCGTACTCCCCTCTCCCAATTCCGAGAAAAGAAGGTCCACACCATAGCCGCCATTACAGGCCACAGTTGGTTCGGCTACGGCAAGATGCGAACATTGAAAATATCCATCGCCGACAGTTCAGGACGGGGAGAGCTGGTGGCCTTCAACCGCCCCTTCTTGGAAAAGACCCTGCCAGTGGGCTCCATCATTGCCGTTACAGGCCAGTTTTCCCTGCGGTACAACCAGATTCAGAGCAGCTCCTTCGAGGCGGAGAAAATTGCTGACAGCGGCAGCCTCCAGGACTGGCAGGACAAGCGTGTTCCCGGTTCCCAGGTGCTGCCCATCTATAGCCTCACGGCGGGCCTTACCAACGGCCAGATTCGCCAAGCCATAAAGCGGGCCCTCCAGGAATATGGCCGGGGCATCGAGGATGAGCTGCCAGCGGAAGTCATGGAAAGGCGGGGAATCATGGGAAAGGCCAGGGCAATCGCCGCCATGCACCAGCCCCGCCAGCTTTCCGATGCCCTGGAGGCAAAACGGAGCCTCATCTATGAGGAGCTGTACCATTTCCAGCTGGCTATCGGTGGACGGGCGCTGCTGCACAAGGGAAGACTGCCGGAGCTGGAACCGCCAGAACCCCAGGAGGCCAGCTTTGGCCCTGAGCAGGAGGCAGCCTTCCTAGAAAGCCTTTCCCCTCGGCAGAAAATGCTTCTGGACACCCTCCCCTTTCAGCTGACACCGGGCCAAAAGCTCTGCATCACCGACATGAACAGGGATTTGGACCACTGCGAGGAAAGCCGCTGCAAGGTTGCGGTAGGACAGCAGCCCTTTACCATGGCCCGGCTGGTACAAGGAGACGTGGGGTCGGGAAAAACATTGGCGGCCTTCTTCGCCTGCCTGCGGATTGTGGACTGGGGCGGTCAATGTGCCTTGATGGCCCCCACGGAACTTTTGGCACGGCAGCATGCGGAAAATGCGGCAAAGATGCTGGAACCCATGGCAGTGCGACTGGCCTACCTTACCGGAAACATCAAGGCCGCCAACCGTGGCCCTCTGCTGAATGCTTTGGCCGCCGGCTCCATCGACATTGTCATCGGAACCCATGCCCTGTTCTCCAAGAACGTGCAGTACGCCAACCTCCACCTGGTAATCATCGACGAGCAGCACCGCTTCGGTGTGCTGCAGCGGAATGCCATTCTGGAAAAGGGCCGGCAAAAGATTCCTGAGAAGGAGGTCTACACCGTTCCCTCCCTGCTGATGCTCAGCGCCACCCCCATTCCTCGAACCCTAGCCCTCACCGCCTTTGGCGACCTAGACATCTCCATCATCAAATCCATGCCCACTGGCCGCCTTCCCATCAAGACCTACCTCACCCGCATGGGCAACGAGACCAATGTGTACCAGTTCGTGTGGCGGGAAATTCAGGCGGGGCACCAGGCCTATTTCGTCTACCCGCTGATTGAAGAAATGCAGGAGGATTCCACTGAGGCCATGCCAGCAGAAGCCACTGAAAGCGGAACAGGCGGCAGCTCCGGCATCAAATCTGCCCAGGACATGTACCACTACCTGTCTCGCCAGGTGTATCCGGGAGTACCCATGGCGGTAATTCATTCCCGCACCGAGGAAGCAGAGCAGCACCGTATTCTGGAGGAATTCCGCAGCGGAAAGATTCAGATTCTGGTAGCCACCAGCGTGGTGGAAGTGGGTGTGGACGTGGCCAACGCCACCTGCATGGTCATCGAGCATGCAGACCGGTTTGGCATGGCGGCACTCCACCAGCTGCGGGGACGGGTGGGCCGAGGAAGCCTCCAATCCCACTGCTTCCTCATTTATGGGAACAACCTCACTGACACTGGCAAGGAGCGGATGCGGGTGCTGCGAGAGACAACCGATGGCTTTGTGATTGCCGAGGAGGATCTCAAGCTCAGAGGACCCGGCGAGGTGTCCGGCATCCAGCAGTCGGGCTACCTCACCCTAGGCCTGGCAGACCCCATCCGGGACAAGGAACTGCTGGAGCTGGCCCGAAAAGATGCCTTCCAATACCTGGAGGACAGATCAAAAACAAAAAAACAAGGGCCATCCCCGTAGAATCCAAAGACTCCACACAGACAGCCCTTTGTTGGCCAGCATCCAGCCGCTCACCTTATGCTACAAATGCACCCAGCCGATCCATGGTGGCAGGTGTCTGCAACCGGCGGATGGCCTTCTTCTCAATCTGGCGAATGCGCTCCTTGGTAAGGTTAAACTTGTCACCCACCTCCTTCAGCGACATGGACTTGTTGCCGTTGAGTCCGAAGCGGTACCGCAACACCTGTGCCTCCTTCTGGGAAAGAGAGGACAGCACATCCTCCAGTTCATCCTGCATGACACGCTCCATGGCAGCATCCTCAGGAGACTGGTAGCGGGAATCCTCCGTATTGTCACCAATGGTTGCAGAAGCCTCATCTCCAGTACCGATAGGAGTATCCAGGGAAACCATGTCCCGGGAAATTGTGATGAGCTCCCGCACATGCTGGCTTGTCATTCCCAGCATCTGAGCCACCTGGGTGATTTCCTCCTCCTCGCTCTTGTCCCCTGCCACGGCCTTTCGAGCCTGCTCAATCTGCACCAACTCGTTGGCGCGGTTCAAGGGCAGCCGAATCATGCGGGACTTCTCACAGATAGCCTTCAAAATGGACTGGCGAATCCACCACACGGCATAGGAGATGAAATGGTATCCCTTGGTAACATCAAACCGGTCGATGGCTGTCATAAGACCGATATTACCCTCGCTGATAAGATCCGGCAGGTCGATGCCATGGTTCTGATATTTCTTCGCCACATTCACCACAAAGCGAAGGTTGGCCTGCACAATCTTGTCTTTGGCGATTTTGTCTCCCTGGGCAGCCCTCGTGGCCAGCTCCACTTCCTCCTCTCGAGACAGCAGGGGGATTTTATTAATATCCTTCAAGTACATTGAAAGGATGTTGTCGTCAGAATTCATCATACAGCTTGTTGCCCTCATAAAAAAACCTCCAAACAAGAACAAGTCACCAAAGAAGCCGCCAGTGATGCGGCTTCAAACATATTCATTCTAAATAACTAATAGCAATTTCCGTGCCAAAAAAAAGAATTTATTTGCTTTTCAATATCAAACACTATAAACTGTTATAATACAATACTTTATAATGATTATTGTTTTTTTTGTAAGAATAAATGTAAAAATAGTAGCCGATTGACGAGAAAAATCAGTATATTTAAGGAAATGTTATGTGTCAAAATATACCTTTCCCCGCTTATCTTTCATCATTTGATTCATTTTGACACACTCCTTCACTTCGACTCCAACAGTGTTTCATTTTGATCTAATTGCATATCCTGCTTTTATTCCATATTTTTCTTGACGAAGGGGCTTTTTGTACGTATATTCTATATTAGAAAATAGAAACAATCCTATGGAGGACTTAATATGAAGGTTATACCTTTAGCAGACCGTGTGCTTGTAAAGACAGAGAAGACCGAGGCAAAGACTGCCAGCGGTATTATCATCCCCGACACAGCCCAGGAAAAGACACAGATTGCTGTTGTACTGGCAGTGGGAGATGACAAGGAAAAAATCAAGGTAAAGGAAGGAGACCGCATCATGTACGACAAGTATGCCGGCACTTCCATCAAAATCGAGGGTGAGGACCACTTGATTCTGAAGGCTGACGACATCATCGCCATCATCAAATAAGTTTTCCTTATTAGCCCTAAATTCTAGTTTTAATTCTAGGAAAAGATTTCAGTCTACATTCCAGGATGTAGGCTGAAATG
>CAMGSV010000163.1 GCA_946061495.1 uncultured Spirochaetales bacterium
CCTCCGGGTCATAGCCTTCGTCCAAGGCGGCGTTGTGCCAGGCATCCTCCTCGGAAAAAGTGAGGGCTGGTTGTAGACAACTCAGTCCTCGACTGTTTCCTCTGTCCGCAGGTAGTCGTGGTGGAGATCCTTCTTGCGGGGGACAAAGCCAAGGGCCGTCCTGCTCCTCCTGCCCTTGCTCCCGGCGTAGAAGAAGCCCGCCACGGAAAATACTGCTGCGCCCACAAAGTTCACCAGCAGATCCTTCATGGTGTCCATGATACCGATGTCAAGGTAGCCGCCGACTCCCAGCTCCTGTCCGTTCACCTGCACCTGGGCAATCTGCTCCAGGGACACCACCTTGTTGCTGCGGCTGGCGTCCAGCGTCACTGTATGGATGCTGTGGATGACCGTATCCTTCTGCATGTCGGTATGGAAAAAGAAGTCCATGGCAAACTCGAAGAATTCCCACAGCACGCCGATGGTCATGGAAAAGCAGAAGGCGGTGAGGGCAAGGAAAAAGGGGGACAGGTCGAAGGTGAGACCTTCGTTGTCGTTGAGGATCATCACCAGGGAGAATCCCACCGCTGCCGCCAGGAAGCCGTTGAGGGTGTGGAGGATGGTGTCCCATCCGGGAATCAGTACGTAGAAGGCGTTCACCTCGCCCAATATTTCCGCCGCAAAGATGAAGCACAGGATGGTGATTTCCAGCGGCGGCGGCAGCTCCACGTGGAAGCGCACCTGCACCCAGCTGGGGATGTAGAGCAGCAGGAGGGCGAGGACACAGAAGAATACGCCCTCGTAGTTTCCCAGCATCACCTGACGCACCATGGCCGCCAGCACCAGCACCCGCAGCACGGAGAATACGATGAAGGAAGTCCTGTGCTCCTTGATTTCCTTGTCCATGGCCATGCGGAATCGCTTCTGTTCCTTTCTGTTCAATGGAACCTCCTTTGCAAGACACCATTGTAGGGTGGCTCCCCGTCAGGTGGCAAGGGACAGATGGTTAGGGATGGGCAAAAACGTCTCCGTCTAGAAGATGTTCTTCACCAGCTTCTTGAAGCTGTCTCCCCGATGGAATTCGTTCTGGAACAGGCCGAAGGAGGTGGCTCCCGGTGAGAATACCACCGGGATGAAGTCCGACTGGAGGGTGCCTGCCGTTAGTTTCAGCTGGCTGGCAAAGCGGGCGGCGTTGGCCTCCAGATAGCGCTTCAACTCCATCAGCAGTTGGTCCAGGCTCCGGTATGGCCCACGGAAGGAGATGCCGGCCTGAATCAGCAGGGGAATCAGCTTGTCGGTGGCGGTGCCGGCCAGCAGATGGAGGTTTGCCGGGGGCTTCTCCTTGAGTCGCTCCACCAGGGGGGCAAAGTCCAAGTCCTTGTCGGTGCCGCCACAGATCAACTGGACAGGAGTGGAGAAGGACGTTGCCGCCGCCGCCGCCGCTTCTGGCACTGTGGCAGCGGAGTCGTTGAAGAACCGGTATTCCAGCAGGCAACCTGTTTCCCGCAGGAAAATGTTCCAGCTGTGGAAGAATTCCAGCCGGTGGGAGATGCCGTTCCACTGGGCCATCACCTCACGAATCCGTTTGGGTGGCACCTGGATCAGGGCCAGCACCAATGCGGCGTTCAGTGCGTTCTGCCGTGAGTGGAGTCCCGGCACCAGCAGCTTGTCCAGCACCAGCTGGGGCTGGCAGACCTGGCCTGGCGCTCTCGTTCCTGCATTCTGGGCGAAGTTGGGGAACTGCTCCGTGGGCAGGGCAACCCAGCCCCGCCCCGCTGCGTCAAGCCAGCAGCCGCCGTTCGTGAAGTTAGGGAGCTGTTCGGTGGGCAGGGGGGCGGTGGCGTACCGCAGCACCCGTCCCTTCGTCTCCGAGGCAAACTCCTCGCCCCAGCTGTCGGTGCCGCAAATGGTCCACTGGTTGGCCGCCTGGTCTGCATAAATGAGCTTCTTGTCAGCCACGTATGCCTCCATGGAGCCGTACCAGTTCTGGTGGTCCGGCACGATGGTGGTGATGAGGCTCACCTTCGGCTTCAGCAGTCCCCGTCCCCGCAAATCCGCCAGCTGCCAGCTGGAAAGCTCCAGCACAACTGGGGTGGTCTCGTCGGTGTCCTCCAGAAAGGTGAGGGGACTGACGGTGATGTTGCCCCCCAGAAAGGCGTTGAAGCCCGCTGCCCTCAGTCCGTGGTGGATGGCGCTGACGGTGGAGGACTTGCCCTTGCTGCCGGTGACGGCGATGATGGGGGCCTTGGTGAGGGCCAGGAAGATGGACAGGTCCGTTTCGATGGCCTTGGCGGCGGCCAGATAGCGGTTGCCCTGAATCTTCACGCCGGGATTCTTGATGACGATATCCGCCGAGGAGAAGTCAGTCTCCTTGTGGCCGCCCAGAACAAATTTCACCCGCTTGCCGTACATCCGCATGTCGGGAGTCAGGTTCCGCAGGGTCCGGGACAGCTCCGCCTTTGTCTTCATGTCGGTGACGGTGACCAGGGCACCATGCTTCAGGAAGAACCGGGTGGCCGCCTCGCCGCCGCCGTTGAGTCCCAGTCCCATGATGGTGACCCGCTTTCCGGCAATGTCCTCCAGCGAGGTGATGCTGCATCCAGGTGGATAGGAATAGGGGCTGCTCATGGTCACCTCCTGCTGGTCTGCAGGGCGGATCGCTGCTGGAAGCGGTCCAGTCCCTGTTGGATGATGAGGTCCAGCAGGGGGCTGTACTCAAGGCCCGCCGCCTGGCACATCTTGGGGAACATGCTGATGGAGGTGAAGCCAGGCATGGTGTTGATTTCGTTCAGGTAGAGCCTGCCCGTGTCCTTCTCCATGAAGAAGTCCACCCGGGAAAGACCGGTGCAGTCCAGGGCCTTGTAGGCTCTGACGGCGATGGATCGGATTTCCTCCCGCTGCTGCTGGGACAGGTCTGCCGGAATCATGAGGCGGGCCCCGTTGGGATCGGTGTACTTGGCGTCGTAGTCGTAGAACTGGTGGGTGGGGACAATTTCCCCCGGCAGGTAGGCCCGCACCTGATTCACATTCGTCTCCTCGGTCCGGGAAGCATCCCGGCCGGGAAGGGGGCTCTGGTTCTGGGCAGTGCTGTTTGGGGAGAAGTTGGCGCCGTTTCCTGTGACGGAGCACTCGATTTCCCTAGGATTCAGTCCTGGCTCGATGAGCACCTTGTAGTCCCACTGGAAGGCCTCCTTCAATGCCTCCGCCAACTGCTGGAAGTCCTGCGCCTTGGTGGCCCCCACGGAGCTTCCTGCGCTGCAGGGCTTGACGAACAGGGGGTAGCCAAAGTCCTGCTCAGCTGGGGCAACCAGCGCCTTGAGCTTCTCCTGATTCCAGTCTGTGGCCAGGACATCGCCGCAATGGAGGCACTGGTGGGGCAGGACGGGAAGTCCTGCGTTGCGCCACACTGCCTTTGTCATTTCCTTGTCCATGGAGACGGCGCTGGAAAGACAGCCGCAGCCGGTGTAGGGGATGGCCGCCATGTCCAGCAGTCCCTGGATGGTGCCGTCCTCGCCGTAGGTTCCGTGGAGCACGATGAAGGCCAGGTCAATCCTGACGTTCACGAAGATGTTCCCTGCACCAGCCGCCCGCAGTCCGTGGGTGCAGCCACCGCCGGGAACAATCATCACCTCACGATGGCCGTCCTGCTGGATTTCCAGCAGAGCGTCCTCCTGTGAGCGCACATTGTCGATTTGGGTGTGGTCCTGATAGAACCAGCGGCCCTCCTTGGATATGCCGATGAGGGTGAGCTGATATTTCTCCTTGTCCAGATGGCGGACAATGGAGGTGGCGGAGACGATGGAAACCTCATGCTCCCCAGAGCGTCCCCCATAAATCACTGCTATGTTCATGTATTCTCCCGGTAGCCCATCTCTGCCAAGGCCGCTCTGGTCTCGGCGATCTCGTCATAGGGCATAACAAAGTCCTTGTAGATGATAGAATTTTCGTGTGCTTTTCCCAAAAGCAACACCAAATCTCCAGGTTTCGCCAAGGAAAAGGCTGTCCTGATGGCAGTCTGCCGGTGGGGGATCATGAGGAGGCCGGAACGCTCGTCCAGCTTGCCCTCCTGACGGCAGCCCACCGCAATGTCCTCCAGCAGGGCCATGGAGTCTTCGCCCCGGGGGTCCTCGTCCGCCAGCACCACCACGTCGCACCAGTGGGCTGCGATGCGTCCCTGCTCCGGCCGCTTGGTGGTGTCCCGCTCGCCGCCTGAGCCGAAGACCACGAAAATCCTCCCTGAGACTTCCTGCCGCAGGGGCGGGAAAATGGTCTGGAAGGAGGAGGGTGTGTGGGCGTAGTCCACGATGACCCGGAAGGGCTGCCCACAGTCCACCACCGTCATGCGGCCGGTGACAGGCTCCAGATGGGCGGCCTGGGCAAGCACCTGCTCCAGGGGGAGACTGGTGGCAGTGGAGACAGCCAGGGCCGCCGCCATGATGTTGTAGGCGTTGAAGGCCCCGCTGGTGGGTGCCGTCACCTGAATCTGGCGGCCCAGAAGTCCTTCCATCGTGCCGCTGAGGGTGAAGCTGATGCCGGTGCCGTCTTCCCGCAGGCCGATGGCGGTGGCTTCGGCAAAGGGGATGTCCGGTGGATGCTTGGCCACCGTGTCCACCCCCCGTCCTGCCTGGCCGTGGCTGGTGAAGCCCAGCACCGGGGAGGTGGTGGCCTGGACAAAGTGCTCCGCCGCCGGATCCTCCAGGTTCACGATGCCGAAGGAGGGAACCTGCCGCAGCTGGCCGCCGATGATCTTCTGGTGGGAATGCCTGTCCAGCGCCCGGAAGAGGTTGGCCTTGTCGTCCCGATACTGCTGGTAGGTTCCGTGGAATTCCAGGTGCTCCTGGGTGACGTTCATCCACAGGGCACCGTCAAACTGCACGTCGCCCAAACGGTTGGTGCGGGGGGAAAGTCCGTGGGATGAGGACTCCACCACGGCATATTCGCAGCCAGACTCCACCATCTGGTGCAGCTGCCGCTGGACAATGGGAGCCTCCGGTGTGGTCTGGTGCTCCGGGTTGGGGATGGCGTTGCCTCCCAAGGAGTACTGCACGGTGGAGATGAATCCTGCCTTCTTCCCCACCAGCCGCAGCAGCTGCCACACAAAGGACACGGTGGAGCTCTTTCCCTCGGTGCCGGTGACACCGATGACCACCAGTTTGGAGGAGGGGGAGTCGTAGAAGCAGTCGGCGATGGGGGACATGGCAAAGCGTGCATCGGGCACCTGCACCAGGGGCGGCACCCTCAAGCCCTGCTGTTTCCGCTGATTGACGGCCTCCTCCACGTCATCCGGCAGCTGGTCTTGATAGATGATGGCCGCCGCCCCCCGCTCCAATGCCTGGGGGATGAAGGTGTTCCCGTGGACATGGGTGCCGGGGAGGGCAAAGAAGAGACTGCTCTCCTTGACGGAACGGGAGTCAAAGCACAGGCTGCTGATAGGAACGTCACCCCCCGACTGGGACAGGATTGTTCCAGAAAGAGAGGGATTCCAATGAAAGCGATTTGATGAGGCAAGCCCCTGTTCCAGAGCCTGCAAAAGCTGGGAAAGCTGTTTCTCCATGGGGTGCAGTATAGCAGATGTAAACTAATAGTAAAAGGGGGAGGGGAAG
>CAMGSV010000164.1 GCA_946061495.1 uncultured Spirochaetales bacterium
CTATTTAGGTGGTGTTTGTAAATTCAGTCTTTAACGGACTTTTTCAGTGGCCTCGAGGAAGCCAGTCCTTCTTTTTTTACAGTGTGGCTTTCTAAGCAAAAAAAACGCATTGCCACTCCATTGCAGCAATGCGTCCTTGCCGGAAACCGGGGTCGAACCGGCACGGATTATTCATCCGAGGGATTTTAAGTCCCTTGTGTCTACCAATTTCACCATTCCGGCAACTCAAGATATGATATAGCAATCCAAAGATAAATGCAAGGGAAAAAAGTTGAGAAAAAATTTGTTTTTCAAAAAAAGCATCTTGACACAAATCCCGTCATGTGGTATATTCTTAAACATCACGGGGGCGTAGCGAAGCTGGTTATCGCGTCGGCCTGTCAAGCCGAAGATCGCGGGTTCAAGCCCCGTCGCTCCCGCTAAAGCCCATTCGGAAGGATGGGCTTTTTTTTCGGGTAGTAGCGCAGTTGGTAGCGTGCTAGGTTCGGGACTTAGAGGTCGCGGGTTCAAATCCCGCCTACCCGATAATTGTACTATAATAAAATCATCTTCTAGGAACTCTTGTCATGTTTTCAGACACACACTTTCATCTTCATCATCTTTGGGAGCGGGGCCTTGATGTGCCTGCCGTTTTGGAGACCATGGCTGCCAGGGACGCCTGCTTTGGGCTGGACATTGGCACCAGGTGCGACGACCTCTTTGTACGAGGGCAGAAGGCTCGGGAGCTGGTGGATGCCATCGGTAACCAGAATGTGCGGGAGAAGGTGTCGGGGATGCTGTATTTTTCCGCTGGAATCTGGCCGGCGGAAGCGGCCATCTTGGATCGGTTCAACCAGATGAAGGTCCTGCAGTCTACCATGGAGCAGGTGTTGGCCGCCCCTGATTTCTGTGGCTTTGGACCGGGAAAGCTGGTGGCTCTGGGTGAGTGTGGACTTGACCATCACTGGAATCCTTCCGGGGTGGACAACCGCTGTGAGGACAATTTTACTGCCGATGTGTTCCATGGTGAGGCGGAATTGTTCCAGATGCAGCTGGAGCTGGGTAGAAGCCTGGAGCTGCCGGTGATTGTTCATTCACGGGATGCCTTTGAAGGTACCTTGGATTGTATCAAGAACGTGGGCTATGACCGGGGAATCATCCACTGCTATTCCTACGGCAAAAAGGAGGCCGAGGGATTCCTGGATCGGGGCTGGTATATCTCTCTTTCTGGTGCAGTAACCTACACCAAGAAATCCCGCATGTGGGAGATGGAGGAGCTTATCCGCTACATTCCCGGTGACCGGCTGCTTCTGGAGACTGATGCTCCCTATTTGGCTCCCGTGCCTCACCGTGGCAAGGTGAATTCTCCTGCATTGGTGGAGCATACCTATGGTTTTGTGGCTGCAGTGCTTCAGACAACGCCAGAGGCCCTGTCCATGCTGGTGGACGGGAATGTCAGGGAGCTGTTCAGGCTTTAGGGTGGTGATGCCGTTGCCATTTTCCCTGTTTCTCTATACAATATCATCATGGACGAAAAGCTACAGCAGGAGGGGCTTGCAGAGGTGTGTGCCCTTTTGGCGGACACCAATGATGCCCGGCTCATCCAGGATTTCTTTTGTTGCCTCTTCACACCCTCGGAGCTTCAGGACATGGTTAAGCGGTGGCTTTTGGTGAAGGAGATTGACCGGGGAACCACCCAGCGTGAGATTGCCCGGATGTTCGGCATGAGCCTATGTAAGATTACCCGTGGTTCCAAGGAGCTGAAAAAAGAGGGCAGCGCCTTCCGAGCCATGCTGGAACGGGCTGCCCTTCTTGATGGGGCTGCTCACCACTGATTTTTTTGAGGTGGCGCTTGAGCCACCTGAATCCACGTCAATGCAATCAACTCACATCAACGCAGATTCATGTTCTCTGTCCTAGTGGAGGAGGGCGGCGATGTCCGGCCGGTTCCACCTGATGGCGATGTCGTAGGGCCGCTCTCCGGCAAGGCTCTTCTGGTTCTTGCTGAGGCCCATGGACAGCAGGCGCTTGATGGTCTCCTGGTCGCTGATTCGGGCGGCGTAGTGGAGGATTCCCTCGCCTGAAATGTCCGCCTTGGTGCGTGCCTGCTTTACCAGCTGGTCAAGGATGTCCTGGTTGCCCTTCAGTGCCAGTGATACGGCGCATTCGCCCGTATTATCGGAGATGAAGGGGTCGGCACCGTACTGCAGCAGCAGGGATGCCAGGGGAAGGTTGCCCTGGGCCACTGCCAGGGTTATGGGTGTGCTTCCTGAGCTGTTGCGCCTGTTCACCGGGTATCTGGTGGTCAAAAGCATGTCCAAGGTGGCTGGCTCCACATTGGAGGTGACGGCCACGTGGATGGGGGAGTTTCCATAGGAGTCGCTGAGGTTCAGGTTGGAGCCAAGGACGGCCTTGATGGCACGCTCACCCTTGCCGAATACCATGGACAGGGGGGTGTTGCCGTCCTTGTCCCGGGACATGGGGTCGCCGCCAGCCATTCGTATCAGGTTCAGTATCTGGGGGTCGCCTGCCAGGGCAGCCTCGTGGAAGGCGTTGCGTCCGTTCATTTCCTGGAGGATGGGGGAGGCTCCCTTGTTCAGCAGGAGGGACACCAGTTCCAGGTTGCTGTTCTGGATGGCATCCATCAGGACGGTGCGTCCAGTCTCGTCTGCGGCGTTGATGTTGGCGCCGTGGTCGATCAGGAGCTTGGCCATCTCGGTCTTTCCGGTGCGGGCAGCTTCTGCCAGGGGACTCTTTCCTGCGATATTTTGGGCATTGAGGTTTGCTCCCAACACAAAGAGCCGCTTGATGGCGTTTATGCTGTCCCAGCGGACACAGGCGTGGAGGGGGGTGTTTCCAAGATAGTCCCTGGTGTCGTACTGGGCACCCTTTGCTACCAGGGCTTCGATGACGGCAGGATTGTCCATCTTGACGCCGTTGTACAGCGGTGTCTCCCCATTAGCGTTTCTGGCGTTGGTGTCAGCGCCCTTTTCTGCCAGCAGGTTGATGGCATGCACCAGCTTCCATTCGGCGGCGTAGTGGAGGGGCGAGTTGCCGCTGCCGTCGGTGGACTGGATGACCTTGGAGTTCAACAACCAGTTGTTGCTGCCGTTGCTGGATTCCAGCACCAGTCGCAGGGGAGAGTAGTCGCTGTTGTTGGCGGAGAACACGTCGGCGCCTCGATTCAGGAGGAACTCTCCGGCCCGCTGCACGTTCCGCTGCACAGCCAGTGACAGGGGGGTGTCGCCGTTTCTGTTGCGGGAATTTATCTCCTTGTTGAGGCTGTAGATGTAGTCCAGGTTCATGGTGAGGTCGTCGGCCACGGGGGTGTCGGACTTTGTCTCTTCCTCCAGTACCAGGGCAGGCTCTGCCGTGAGGATTGCCAGATGGTAGGCGGTGTTTCCGTAGGAGTCGCGGCTGAAGGCGTTGTTGGGAATCAGCACCTTCTTGGTCATGTCGGGGCCGGCTTTCAGGGAGCGGGTGAGGGGCGTATTCCCCATGTTGTCCTCGGCGTGGATGTCGGCTCCCGCTCCGATGTAGAACTGGATGATGGAGGTCTTGCGGTGGTCAACTGCCAGCGCCAGGGGGGTGACGCCCTCCTTGTTGCGCTCATTGATGTCGGCGCCTGCTAGAATCAGCTGGTTCAGGGTCTTGTCCTCGGCTCCGTTCATGGTGGCCACGTGGAGTGCCGAATCGCCGTACATGTCCTTGACATTCACGTTGGCCTTGTAGGTCAAAAGGAGGCTGTAGAGGTCCGCCTGGTTCTTCTTGGGCATAATCAGCAGGATGGGGGTCTTTCCCAGATTGTCCTGGGCGTTTACCTTTGCTCCCGCCTCCAGCAATAGCCGGGCGTTCTCCAGGTTTCCGTAACGGATGGACTCGTGGAGGGGGGTGGAGCCGGAGATGTCCTGGGCGGAGATGTTTGCCTTCTGCTCCAGCAGTATGCCCGTGATGCCCACATGGTTCTGGATGCTGGACAGGTGCAGGGGAGTCTGACCGTCCTCCAGCCGCAGGGTGGGGTTTCGGGAGGTGGTGGCCTTTTCGAAGTAGGCGTAGGTTCCGCCCAAGGGCTTTGCTCCGTTCAGCAGGAGGGTGGAGGCCATCCTGATGCTGTCTACATCATGGTGGTTTTGAAAGGCGTAGTGGAGGGGAGTGTCGCCGTTGTTGTCGGGAACGGAGAGGGGAATCTTCTTGCGGATTGCATACTCAAGGGCGCTCAGGTTCCTGGACTCCACAAAGTAATGGATGATGGTGCGGCCCATGGTGTCCTGCAACTGTCCCGTTCTGGTGGTGATCATGGCATCGAAGAATTCAGTGCCATTCTCCATGCCCAGCTCCAGGGCCGTCTTTCCGGAGGCATCCATGGCAAAGATGTCGCTGTCCACGGCGGAAAGGGTTTGGGCCGTCTTGACGCTGTGGTTTTTCACCGCCAGATGGAGGGCGGTGTCGCTGTCGTTGTTCTTCAGTTCGGTGGAGGCTCCCATGGAGATGAAGAGGGTCACCAGCTCATCGTTGTTGGCCATGGCGGCCGCATGAAGGACGGTGTTGCCCTTGTTGTCCACTGCATCGATGTTCTGCTGAATTTGGAGGGATTCCTTGACCTCCTCATATTTTCCAGCCAGGATCATATCCTGTATTGTCTTCGGTTCCTCTTGGGGCCGTGGCTCCTCTATGGGGGCGGGTTCTGTACTGGTACAGGAGGTTGCCAGCACAAGGGCGCAAAGGGTCAGTCCCAGAAACAATGAAAAATTACGCATAAAAACTCCTACATTATTGTATCGAACAAAAATAAGTCGGAGTTAAGGTGTTTAAAAAACGAGGACATCCACAGCGCTGATGTCCGATGGATGTCCTTTTTCTGGAAGAAACGTGAAGCTGTTTTTTTGCCTTCTGCAGGAAGACTGCTAGGCCTCCTCCACCGTGCACTGGGCGCAGGTTCCCCAGATGCAGGTCTGAATCTTTGACAGGGAGAATCCTGCGGGAAGCTTCCGGGCAAAGGTCTTGTAGATTTTCGAGGTCTCCTCGTAGGGAACGTCGCTGACATGGCCGCAGCAATTGCACTTGAAGTGCAGGTGGTCGCTGGTGTCGGCATCGTAACGCAGCTCCTCGTTCTCAATGGTGATGGTCTCCACCAGTTTGTGCTGGTGGAACAGCTTGAGGGTGTTGTATACGGTTGTCCTGGACAAGGTTGGAATTTCTGTCACCAAGGCGGAATACACTGACTCAGCTGTGGGATGGGCTGAGGTAGTGCAGAGATAACGGTAAATGTGGATACGCTGCAAGGAAGGGCGAATTCCACAGGCAACAATCCTGTCTGTTATCTCCTTTTCTGTCAACATCAACTTCATGGTACTGCTTCCTATTTCCCTTTACGATAAACTGTAATTAATGCAGGTATGATATAGAATGAAAACTCTATTGTCAACTAAAACCATTTTCTTTATGAAAAAAAATCTTTTTTAACAAAGAACTAAAGTTGACAATGGGAAAATTGATAGTATTGGAATAATAATCCCGGATTGCAAGCCCAAGGATTTCTGCAGAACAGACGTATGTCTCCTACAGGAGATTTTTCCGCTGGGCCTTTTCCTGGTACACTTCTT